>SVSW01000026.1 GCA_015064095.1 Oscillospiraceae bacterium
CGCTTTGCCTCGGCAACGAAAGCATTGCCGGGTCCGACGATCTTATCGACCTTAGGCACACTTTCCGTTCCGTAAGCAAGCGCGGCAACCGCCTGCGCGCCGCCGAGCTTGAAGATCTTATCAACGCCTGCGATCTTAGCCGCAGCGAGGATCACCGGGTTTATCTTTCCGTTAGCCGATGGGGGCGAAACCATAACGATCTCGCGGCAGCCCGCGATCTTCGCGGGGATCGAATCCATAAGAACGGTTGAAGGATACGCCGCCGTGCCTCCGGGAACATAAAGTCCGACACGGTCGATCGGTATGACCTTCTGTCCGCAAACGATTCCGTTTTCATCGTTTATAATAAAGCTGTTGCGAACTTGCTTTTCGTGGAATTTTCTTATATTCTTTGCCGCGCGCTCAAGAATTCTTATGAATTCGGGCTCGACGGACGAGAACGCCTCGTCTATTTCTTCATCGCTGACGGCAAGGCAAGAAAGCTTTGCGCGGTCGAATTTTTCGCAGTACTCAAAGAGTGCCGCGTCGCCGTTTTTTCTCACGTTTGCGATGATATCCGAAACGGTGTCGGCAACATTCACGGTCGGTTCGACGCGTGCGAAAATATCTTTATTGTCTATTTCCCCGTATTTAAGTATCTTAATCATTTTTAACCTCTTCCGCAAGCTTTGCACAAAGGGCATTTATGCGCTCGCCATCGAATTTAAAGCTGGATCGGTTCGCGATAAGACGCGCGCTTATCGGAACTATCGTCTCCTTGACCTCAAGATCGTTTTCCTTTAAGGTCGCGCCCGTTTCGACGATATCGACGATAACATCGGAAAGTCCGAGTATCGGGGCTATCTCGATCGAACCGTTTAAGTGGATAATATCAATGTCCCTACCCTTTTTAGCGTAATAGGAAGCTGCGATATTCGTAAATTTCGTTGCAACCTTCAAGGTCTTTTGCGGATCGTCGTAAAAATCCTTTTTTGCGGCAACTGCCATTCTGCATTTGCCGAGATCAAGATCAAGCAGCTCATAGACCTCGGGCGAATATTCAAGCAGAATATCCTTGCCTGCAACGCCGATATCGGCAGCACCGCGCTCAACATATATCGCAACATCGGAGGGCTTGACCCAAAAATAGCGAACGCCGAGATCTTCATTTTCAAATATCAGCTTGCGCCCCGGCTCGTGGATCGAGGGGCAAGGAAAGCCTGCTCGCTCGAACATTCCGAGGACCTTTTCTCCAAGTCTGCCCTTCGGTAAGGCTATATTTAAATAATTTTTCATATTAATCTCCATTCCGCCGCCCGTGCGGCGCGAAAAATAGTTTTAAATCTGTTAGCGTGAGCAGCAAACAATCTAAATAGACATATGGTCTTTCACGCTACAATCTCACGATCTCTCTTGCGCGGAGCTTTTCGGGAACACATCTTTGAACCGAAACGCTCTTTCCTTCGGAAATCAGACGGTCTGCTGCCGCTTTTATATCACCCACAGAATCCTTTTCGCCGTAAACGAGTATGACATCAACGTCAAATTCCTCTCGCTCATAAGAAAGATCCTCAAGCAGATCAAGATAGACGGCAAATCCTATCGCGCGCGATTTTTTGCCGAGCTTACACATTAAGCTGTCATACTGACCGCCGGAAAGCACGCCCGTCGGAATTCCGCGAACAAATCCGCAAAAGACCACGCCGTTATAATAATTCATATTGCTCGTGACCGAGAAATCAATGTTTATCTTCTTTTCGTCCCCCAGAGCGCGGCATATCGTAATAAGCTCCGATATTGCCGTGTTTTCGGGATAATCCGAGGCGAGCTTTATAAGCTGAGGCAAGACCTCGCGAAGTGTGCCGTAGGTCGAAACAAGACGCAGTATTTGCTCTGTTGCGCGCTCGTTTGCCGCTTCCCTTTCGCATATCTCGGAAATGCCGTGGCGGTTCTTTTCTCCGATGCACTTTACGATCTCGGCTGTGGCAGATTCACTGATCCCGAGCGCTGATATGGCGTTTGATACAACTCCGAGATGCGAAACGTCGAGCACGGAATCGTCCGAAATTCGCTCAAGGCTTGCCGCCGCAAGCAAAAGCACCTCGCAAACGGCATATGTATCGACCGCGCCGACACATTCAAGTCCCACCTGCATGATCTCGCGAAAAGCGTGAGTTGCGCCCGAAACGCGATAAACATTTTCATTATAATATACCTTTTGAAGACCGTTCTGAATGTCCTCTCCGTTTTTGATAATCGAAAGCGTCACGTCCGGCTTCAGCGCCAACAAGCGGCCGTTTGTGTCCGTAAACGTGATAACATTTCCCGAAACGAGGAAGTCCTTGTTCTTCGCATAAAGATCGTACTCCTCAAATTTGTTCATTTTATACTGTGTATATCCGTATTTGCCGTAAAGCTCGCGCAGGGCGAACACGACCTTTTCATCATTTCTGAGATTATTCATTTCTTCTCCTTATCGAGTGCGGTTTTATATCCCTTGCCGTATGTCAGGCATTTGTTGACGCGGCTGATGGTCGCAGTACTTGCGCCGGTTTTTGCGGATATTTCCGAGTAATTTTTGCCGTCATTGAGCATACTCGCGACCTCAAGTCTTTGCGAGATGTCCATGATCTCCTTTACAGTGCAAATATCCTCAAAAAAGTCATAGCACTCCTCAATACTTTCAAGCTTTAAGATAACGGAAAAAAGTCTGTCAACGCTGTCTTTGTGAAGGCAATCCATTTTTTCGTTTTTCCTTTCATTTTCGTTTTTCAAAAAATTACTTTCACATTTTAGCACATTAAAGCGATAAAGTCAATAGGTAAATGAAAATATCTTAAAATTTTTTATTTGACCTTCCTTTCGGGCATTGACACCAAAAATCTTTGGTGGTATAATGTATGTTGATATATTATTTTATCTTTTCGGATAAAACAACGGAGGAAATATGAAACTTTATGATGAGCTCCTCGCTCGCGGGCTGATCGCGCAGGTCACGAACGAGGATGAAATACGCGAGATGGTAAATGCCGGAAAAGCGACATTCTACATCGGATTTGACCCCACGGCAGATTCTTTGCACGTCGGTCACTTTATGGCACTTTGCTTAATGAAACGTCTGCAAATGGCGGGTAACCGCCCGGTCGTGCTCATTGGCGGCGGAACGGCCATGATCGGCGACCCGTCGGGTCGTACCGATATGCGCTCGATGATGACGCGCGAGACCATTCAGCACAACTGCGATTGCTTCAAGGTTCAAATGGAGCGCTTTATCGAATTCGGAGAGGACAAGGCTATAATGGTCAACAACGCCGATTGGCTGCTTGATCTCAATTATGTCGACGTTCTTCGCGAGGTCGGCGCTTGCTTCTCCGTCAACAATATGCTTCGTGCCGAGTGTTATAAGCAAAGAATGGAAAAAGGACTTTCCTTCCTTGAATTCAACTATATGATAATGCAGTCATACGACTTCTATTATCTCTATCAAAAATACGGCTGCAATATGCAGTTCGGTGGAAACGACCAGTGGTCGAATATGCTCGGAGGCACGGAGCTGATCCGCAGAAAGCTCGGAAAAGACGCTCACGCGATGACGATCACCCTGCTGCTCAACTCCGAAGGCAAAAAAATGGGCAAGACCGCTTCGGGTGCCGTTTGGCTCGACCCCAAGAAGACCACACCTTACGATTTCTATCAGTATTGGAGAAACGTTGAGGACGCGGACGTTCTTAAATGCATTCGTATGCTCACATTCCTCCCGATCGAGGAAATTCAGAAGATGGATAATTGGGAGGGCAGCCAGCTCAATACCGCCAAGGAGATCCTCGCATACGAGCTGACAAAGCTCGTCCACGGCGAGGAGGAGGCCGCAAAAGCGCAGGCCTCGGCGAAAGCACTTTTCGGCGCAGGAGCTGACGGCGATATCCCAACATCGGAGATAACAGAGGCTGACCTTATGAATGACGCGGCTGATATTCTTACACTTCTCGTAAAATCGGGACTTGTTCCCTCTCGCTCAGAGGCGCGCCGCGCGGTCGAACAGGGCGGCGTAACAGTCGACGGTGAAAAGGTCACGGATATAAAAACCGCTTACGGCAAGGAAAAGCTCACGTCGGGTCTTACCATACGCCGCGGCAAAAAGAATTTCAAGAAAATCATTCTTAAATAAAAGAGGTATAAATTTATGCAGCAGGATATGATCCTTATTATCGATGCAGGCAGCGATAAAAACGCACAGCTCGCCCGCGAGATCCGCGATCTCGGAGTTTACACCGAGATCTATCCTTACAGTCTCGGTGAAGAGGAGCTCTCAAAGCTTGTCGGCATCAAGGGTGTTATCGTAAACGGCGGCGTTAACGGCGAGGGCGTCGTTATATCCGATGCCATCAAAAATTGCAGATACCCCACCGTCGCTTATGAGTACGACGGCGCGGCAGCTCTCCCCGAGAACGATGACGAAAGAAAAGCACACCTTTCAAAGCTCGTGTTCGATACGTGGGGTGCCGAGCCCAACTGGAATATGGAAAACTTTATCGCCGATCAGGTCGAGCTTATAAGAAAGCAGGTCGGAGATAAGAAGGTTCTTCTTGCTCTTTCCGGCGGTGTTGACTCGTCCGTTGTCGCAGCGCTCCTTATTAAGGCGATCGGCAATAACCTCACATGCGTACACGTCAATCACGGACTGCTCCGCAAGGGCGAGCCCGAACAGGTCATAAATGTTTTCGGCAAGGAGCTCGGTGCAAACCTCGTTTACGTCGATGCAACCGACCGCTTCCTTGACAAGCTCGCGGGCGTTTCTGAATCGGAAACCAAGCGCAAGATAATCGGCGCTGAGTTCATTCGCGTTTTCGAGGAAGAGGCAAGAAAGCTCAAAGGCATTGATTTTCTCGCTCAAGGCACGATATATCCCGATATAATCGAGTCAGGCCACGGCACGGCAAAAGCAGTCAAGGCGCACCACAACGTCGGCGGTCTGCCCGACGATCTTCAGTTCGAGCTCGTAGAGCCCGTTAAGATGCTCTTTAAGGACGAGGTCCGCATGGTCGGCAAGGCACTCGGCCTGCCCGATAATATGGTCTTCCGTCAGCCCTTCCCAGGACCCGGTCTCGGCGTTCGCTGCATCGGCGCGATCACTCGTGATCGCCTTGAGGCTGTCCGCGAGTCCGACGCTATCCTTCGCGAGGAATTCGAGAACGCAGGCCTACGCGGCAAGGTATGGCAGTATTTCACTTGCATACCCGACATAAAGTCGGTCGGTGTCAAGGACAACGCACGCTATATGGGCTGGGCGGTCGTCATTCGTGCGGTCAATACCGTTGACGCTATGACAGCCGAGATCGAGGAGATAGATTACGCTCTGCTCCATAAGATCACGAACCGTATCATAAACGAGGTCGCCGGCGTCAACCGCGTCCTCTACGACCTCACACCGAAGCCCACGGGAACGATCGAGTGGGAATAATTTTTCTATCACGACAAAAACAAAATATCGTAAAAGAGGTATAACTATGGCAAAAAGCGTTAAAGACATTCTTGCTCTTATCAAGGAGCACGATATCAAGATGGTCGATTTTAAGATGGTCGACATCAACGGTCAGTACCGTCATGTAACCATTCCGGCACAGAATTTCTCCGAGGACACAATGAAAAGCGGAATCGGATTTGACGCCTCGAACTACGGCTATGCCGTGGTTGAAAAGAGCGACATGGTCTTCATTCCCGACCCCGACACCGCCGTGATCGATCCTTTCTGCGAGATCCCCACTCTGTCTATGACGGGTAATGCCATGATCATAGACACCCCCGACAATCGCCCCCTTGCACAGTATCCCCGCAATATCATTCGCGCCGCCGTTGATCACATGAAGAA
Organism: Oscillospiraceae bacterium; assembly: GCA_015064095.1. Lineage (GTDB taxonomy): Bacteria > Bacillota > Clostridia > Oscillospirales > CAG-272 > RGIG3994. The sequence goes on from SVSW01000026.1 coordinate 5,849, forward strand.
AAGCGGCGTTGCAGATACCATGCTTATCCTTCCCGAATTCGAGTTCTATCTCTTTGATGAGGTAACTTGGGGCGTTGGCGGCAGCTATATCGGCGCGTCGGTCGATGCAAAGCAGTCATATTGGAACAGCACGGTCGAAGGCAAGGGTGTTGTCGTTCCGAAGCAGAAGAACTACCATATTGCAAAACCGTTTGACGTTTCCTATGAGTGCCGCAGCGAGATGTGCATGCACATGGCTGACATGGGCATCAAGATCAACTATCATCACCCCGAGGTCGCAGCGTCCGGTCAATTTGAGATCGAGCCGCAGCTCGGCGAGGTCGTTTCTATGGCCGATGCCACGATGATGATCAAGTACATCATTCACAATACAGCCCTCAAGCACGGCAAGACCGCAACCTTTATGCCGAAGCCCATTTACGGCGAAGCGGGATCGGGTATGCACGTTCACATGCTTCTTCTCAAAGACGGTGAGCCCGTTTTCTCAGATGACAACGGCTATTCGCACCTTTCAAAGACCGCACACTACTTTATGGGTGGACTTTTAAAGCATATTTCTTCTCTTTGTGCGATCACGAACCCCAGCACCAACTCGTTCAAGCGTCTTGTGCCCGGATTTGAAGCTCCCGTCACCGTTGGATACGCAACATCGAACAGAAGTGCCGTTATCCGTATTCCGGCATATGCAAAGAGCCCCGATAAGCGCCGCTTCGAGCTTCGCAACCCCGATGCGACCTGCAACCCGTATTTCTGCTATGCCGCGATACTCATGGCAGGTCTTGACGGTATCAAGAACAAAATCGATCCCCATGAAAACGGCTGGGGCCCCTATGACTGCAATCTTTTCCACCTTCCCGAGGAGGAAAAGGCAAAGCTTCAGGGTCTTCCCACCTCGCTCGATGCCGCGCTCGACGCACTTGAGGCAGATCACGACTACCTCACCGAGGCAGGCGTGTTCCCCGAGGAGCTTATAAATAACTTTATCAAATCAAAGCGCGCAGAGTGTGCAGAGCTTGCAAAAATTCCCACTCCTGCCGAATTTGATAAATACTATAACCTCTAATATAAAAAATTGTAAGAAGCCGACCTATGGTCGGCTTCTTTGAGGACGATTATGTATCAAAAGGTCTACGTTGAAATAACGAATATCTGCAATATGCGCTGCTCGTTTTGCCACGGGCATTCGCGAGCGCCGCGACGTATGAGCGAGGCGGAATTTTCACGCGTGCTCGACCGGCTCGAGGGTCAAACCTCATATATTTATTATCATCTTATGGGCGAGCCGCTGACTCACCCCGAGCTGCCGAAATTTATCAAAACGGCACAAGAGCGCGGATTTAACTCAGTTGTTACCACGAACGGCACGTTCCTACGTGAACGCGGCGAGGCTTTACTTGATGCCGGCGTTTATAAGATCTCGATCTCGCTTCACAGCTTCGAAAACGGGACAAATGAGGATTTCGAACACTATATTTCGGACGTGATAAGCTTTGCCGAGCGCGCCTCGGCACGCGGTGTGATCGTTGTTTTGCGCCTTTGGAACAAAGGTCACGACAGCGGCAAAAACGGTGTTATATATGACATGCTTCGCGCACAGATTGACGGAGAATGGGCAAAAAACTCGCGCGGTGTAAGAATACACGATAAGCTGCACATCGAATGGGGCGAGCGCTTCGTATGGCCCGATGTTTTGGCGACCGATAGCGGCGATGACGTCTTTTGCTACGGTCTTTTTGACCATTTCGGCATACTGGCGGACGGCACGGTCGTTCCCTGCTGCCTTGACAGCGACGGTGTGATCGCACTCGGCAATATATTCGAACAAAATATTGAAGACATACTCAATTCCCCGCGCGCACGCAAAATTTTCGAAGGATTTTCCTCTCACCGCGCGAGCGAGGAGCTTTGCCGCCGATGCGGCTATGCAAGAAGATTCAAATAATGCAAAAAACGGCAAATTTTATATGTTGACAAGAAGAATTTTGTTAGGTATAATTGTATAGAAAAAACAAAGAAAAGGAGTACATAAAATGAAAAAGATCATTTGCAAAGTTGAGTACGATACGGCTGCGTCCGAGATCGTAAAAAGGTTTCCGTCGGTAATTTCGGCGATCCCACGGGCTATGAGGAAACTCTTTATAAGACCGAGAACGGCAAGTTCTTCCTCTATGTCAATGGGGGTGCTGAGTCCGTTCACGCAGTTGAAGACATCAAGAGAATGTCCGCAGCCAAGGCTGAGGAATGGCTCGCCAACAACTAATCTTACGAAAGACTTTTAGATCTTTCGGCTTTCAGAAGACATTATGATCAAAGGAATTCATCATATTGCCCTTAAAGCAAAGGGACTTGACAATTTTAATAAACTCGTTGAATTTTACCGTGACATACTCGGACTCCCCGTTGTTCGCACCTGGGGCACGGCAGAAGATCCCGCGATGATGCTTGACACGGGTGCCGGCTTGCTTGAAATTTTCGCAAACGCAAATGACGAGCTCGGCAGCGGCGCACTTCGCCATATGGCATTTGAGGTAGATAACACCGATGCCTGCGTTGCCGCCGTGCGTGCCGCGGGATATAAAATAACGATGGAGCCGACCGATATCGTTATTTCGTCCGAACCTCCGTACCCCGCCAGAATTGCATTTTGCATAGGCCCTGTCGGAGATGAAGTTGAGTTCTTTCAGGTAAAATAAAGAATCGCACATCACAAACGTGATGTGCGATTCTTTATCTGTTCAAAATATATATTGCAAGATTGAGATAACCCGCGAACGTCACCCACAAAAGATACGGTATTTGAAGATAAGCCGCGACCTTGTTGACCTTTGAAAACCGCACTATCATGATTATAATGAGCACCCAGAGCAGAAGAAGCCATATAAAGCTGAAAAGGAAAGCTCTCACATTGAAAAACAGTATGCTCCAAAAGAAATTTACCGCAAGCTGCAAGGCATACACAAAAAGTGCTTGGGTCTTATCCTTTTCATCAGCCGCGCTGTTATATATAAGCGCACTGCCGATCCCCATGACTATATAGAGAATTGACCAAACGATAGGAAAAAGGATCGCCGGCGGAGCAAGCGGAGGCTGCACGATGCTTTTGTATATATCCATGCTGTCCTTTGTCAAAAATGCTGCAAGCAGCCCGACGGCAACAGGGATCAAGATCCCTATCACGTAAGATTTTATTTTCTTGTTCATATATTCACCTCCGCTTTATTATATGCAAAATAATAACTTGATTATTATATTTTTAATATATTATTATGCTATTTGATCTTTTTGCCATTGACTTTTTTTGAGCAAAGGTGTAGAATTAAAGGCAGTGAAAAACAAAAGAGGTCTTAATATGCTGTTTTTAACCACTCTCGGGCAGATGGCAGTGCTTTTCGCACTCATCGCGCTCGGATATATTTTAGTAAAAACCAAAAGAATACCCGAAGGCTCGGAATCGGTGCTTTCAAAGCTTGAAACATATGTATTTTTGCCTGCACTCGTGCTTGATACATTTGCCGGAAAATTCACCGCGAATATGCTCTCCGTATCATGGAAGCTTGTGCTTTGGTCGGTCGCGGTATTACTGATATTTATCTTTGTTTCCTTCTTTTCCGTTAAGCTCTGCTCTAAGGATTCTTATACGCAAAAAATATTTCTTTACGGGCTGAGCTTCTCCAATTTCGGCTTTATGGGTAATGCAATAGTGCTTTCCCTTTTCCCTGATATTTTCCTCGAATATCAAATATTCACGCTTGTTCTTTGGATCGGAATATACGCGTGGGGCGCACCGCGGCTGCTCATTCCGAGCGATCTCGGCGGCAAAAAAAACCGTTTCGGTTGGATAAAAAATTTTGCAAATCCAATGATGATATGCATGGTTATCGGAATGGCGATCGGTCTTTCGGGGATCGTACTTCCCGATTTTGCTTATACGCTCGTCAGCTCTGCCGGTGCATGCATGTCACCCGTTGCGATGATACTCACGGGTATGACGCTTGCAAAAATGGATATCTTAAAGCTTCTCAAAATGAAGAGTGTTTATATAGTCAGTGCTCTGCGCCTTATTGTATATCCTCTCGCGTTTATCGGTATATATTTCGCTGCGACTGCAATTTTCGGTATATCGTTACCCTATGCATTCGTTGTATGTGCTGTCGCATCAATCGCTATGCCGCTGGGACTTAATACGATAGTCATTCCGAGTGCGTACGGCAAGGATACAACGGTCGCATCGTCAATGGCACTTATTTCTCACGCTCTTTCAATAATAACGATACCCATTATATTTATGGTAATGGAAGTGATCCTCTGACAAAAAAGCAGACGGCTGTGCCGTCTGCTTTTTATAAATATACTTTATTGCATAGCATATATTGAGAATTTTTAATATATTTTATTTTTTTATTATATATTGCATTGCAATTACTTGATTTTCATGATAAAATAAGCTTGGATAGATATTTCGCAAAGGAGATATTCATGAAAGCAATAATTAACGGAAAAATAGTATTAAAGGACCGCATCGTTGAAAATTCGGCTCTGCTTTATTCGGACGTTATCGAGGGCATAATCCCGAAAGATAAGATCCCCTCAGACGCCGAAATAATCGATGCCGAGGGCGGATATGTTGCTCCCGGACTTATTGATCTTCACATTCACGGTTACCTTGGTAAGGACGTTTGCGACGGTGAGGAGGAATCGATCAGAACCATAGCAGGCGGACTTGTCAAAAACGGCGTTACGGGATTTTTGCCAACGACCATGACCGTTGATATGAAAGTCATCAAAAAAGCCCTTGAGGTCTGCCGCGATCTTAAAGAAGAAAGCAAAAAATGGAACGGAAGCGCAATTCTCGGTTGCCATGCGGAAGGCCCTTTTATAAGCGAGAGCAAAAAGGGCGCGCAAGACCCAAAATACATACTCGCTCCCGATGCAAAATTCGTTAAAGAATATTCGGACATTATAAAGATCATCACGCTTGCCCCCGAAACCGATACCGACGATTTTGCCGCGATCCGCGAGATCTGCCGCGACACCGACGTTGTCGTTTCAATGGGTCACACCTCAGCTAACTACGAAACCGCCGTTCGCTCGACCGAAGCAGGCGTTCGCCACGTCACTCACCTTTTCAATGCCATGACCCCGATGGCGCATCGCGCACCCGGAGTTGTTACGGCTGCATTCAACACAGATGTCAGCTGTGAGCTGATCGTTGACACCTTCCACGTTGATAAGTGCTTTTACGATCTGCTATTCAAAATAAAAGGCAGAAAGCTCTGCTTTATCACAGACTGCTTGCCTGCCGGCGGACTTCCTTACGGTGAGTACACGCTCGGCGGTGCTAAGATAATCTACCGCGACATCGTTTGCCGCCTCGAGGACGGAACGGTTGCCGGAAGCGTGCTCCATTTGAACCGCGGCGTTTGGAACGTATATGAAAATTCGAACATTCCGCTGTGGGAGTGTGTCAACGGCGCAACGTTAAACCCCGCAACCGCGATCGGTATTGCCGATAAAAAGGGTTCGCTCGATGTCGGAAAAGACGCCGATATTATTATCACGGACGGTAAATTTGAAATAAAGAAAACAATTATCGGAGGAGAAACAAGATATGAAGCTTAAAGTACAGGCAAAGCTCGATCCGCAGTTCACACCGCTTGCCCTCGTTTGCCGCGAGATGCGCGAAGCAACGAAAGATGCAGGTCAGGACATAGTTATCGGCATTGAGAGAAACCGCGGTTACACCACCACATACAAAACGCGCATTTTCCCCGACGGAACGGGTCACGATGAGGAGAACTTCCGCTTCGTTGAGCGTATAGTAAAATCGCTTCTGTGGGTCGCCGGCGGATATAAGGTCATTATTGCAGGCAGCAATACGGTCGGTGAAAAAATAAAAGCTGCTTATACATACGGCGGTCTGCGCGATTTTGATGTTCACTTTATGGAAAGAGTATACGAAACCGGCTTCTCGGTTGAGGTCGTAAGCCTTGAAAACGCACCTCAGGACAAGTCTTCGGCAGCTCCTATCGGCCGTCACCTTGACGGTTGCAGGATCGGCTTTGATGCAGGCGGCTCGGACCGCAAGGTTTCCGCCGTTGTCAACGGTGAAAGCGTTTATTCAGAGGAGGTCGTTTGGTTCCCGAAGACCACTTCCGATCCCGATTATCACTATCAGGGCATACTTGACGCAATGAAGACTGCGGCATCTCATATGCCTCGCGTTGATGCGATCGGCGTTTCGAGCGCCGGTGTTTACATCGACAACCGCATCATGGTAGCATCTCTTTTCCTTAAAGTAAGCGACGAGGACTTTGATAAAAAAGTCAAAAATATGTATATAGATGTCGCACGCGAGATCGGCGAGAACATTCCGATCGAGGTTGCCAACGACGGTGACGTTACAGCCCTTGCCGGCGCTATGGACCTTGGCGACAACTCCGTTCTCGGTATAGCAATGGGCACCTCGGAGGCAGGCGGATACGTTGACCCCGACGGCAATATCACAGGCTGGCTAAACGAGCTTGCATTCGTTCCCGTTGATTTCTGCGAGAACGCAATGGTTGACGAGTGGTCTGGCGATTACGGCTGCGGCGTTAAATATTTCTCGCAGGACGGCGTTATAAAGCTCGCGCCCTTTGCCGGCATCGAGCTTGACGAAAGCCTCTCCCCTGCGGAAAAGCTCAAGGTCGTTCAGGGGCTTATGAAGAACGGCGACGAGCGTGCCGCCGCGATCTATGACACGATCGGCGCATATTTCGGATACGCTATTGCATATTATGCAGAATTTTACGATATCAAGCATGTTCTCATCATGGGACGCGTCACGTCGGGTGAGGGCGGCGTGCTCCTGCTCAACCGCGCTCAGGAAGTCCTTGATAAGGAATTCCCCGAGCTTGCAGCAAAGCTTGATCTCAATATTCCCGATGAAAACTCCCGTCGTGTCGGTCAGTCCGTCGCAGCGGCGAGCCTTCCAAAGATAAACTAATAAAAAAAGGGACGAAAGTCCCTTTTTTTATATCGTTATCGTGTGAATATTGCTGTACTCGCTGCGTGGCGCAAGAGTAATTATTCCCTCTTTGGTCTTGATATCTTGGTCCGTGTCTACGCGGTCCGGCAAGCCACTCCAAGGCTCAATGCAAATATATCCTGCCGAGGGCTTGTGCCAGAAAGCAAGATAATCGCAATTCGGGAATTCTACCCTTACGGCGCGGTCAGTCTTACGGTTTTTCAGAACAAGCTCGCGAGATCTAAGATTTCTGAATATCAAGGTGTCAAGCATGAAATACTTGTCGTAAAGCGGCAAATATTCCGTGTTTTTCCCAATCGTCCTCGTGCTGTTTTGGAGCAGCCCTCCGGCAAGAAGGACCGTTTCAAGATCCTCTTTGTTCGGGAAAATTATGTCGTAGTCCTCAATGCCCTCGGGCGTTGCATACGCTTCGTGCGCTCCCACGGAGAAATACATTTCCCTGTCATTTTTATTGTTTACCTTATATTCTACCTTTAAGGAATTATCTATAAGAGTGAATATAACGCGAAATTCGAATGAAAACGGATACACTTTCAGCGTAGCCTCGTTGTCGCGGCAGAACAGCGTGACCGAGGTGTCGCTAACACTTTCAACGGCAAATTCTTTTCCCCGAACAAAGCCGTGCTTTGTCATTTCGTAGGTCTTGCCGTCAAGTATGTATTTTCCGTCTTTCAGTGCGCAAACCGTCGGAAAAAGCACGGGCGCTGTATCGCCCCAAACGCGCGCATCACCGCACCAAATATATTCAAACCCGTCTTTTTTAAGACTTTTCAGCTCCGCACCAAGCTCCGATATCTCAGCCGATATAATTCCGTTCGATAAATATATCATGCAATTAACCTCACTTTTTAATTGATTTCAAAATTCTTGACCTTACACGTCCGAATTCTCCGCAGTATCGCATAAAGCTTTTGCCTGCTCTCTTTTTTTGCCTTTTGTAACTTCATACTTAACAATCGCCACGACCGTAACGCACAACTCTATTCCGTAGGATATCGCTGATGAAATAGGAGCTTTGATAAGCAGATTATATGCAACGGCGCTGGCATGAGGAAGCAACACGATGTATCTCATAACTCTGAGATTGCGAATAGCGAACGTGATGGCATACATACAGGAAGCAAACAAATACAGGAAATCCCATATTGAAGCTTGCGACATCACAATGTAGTTTATGATAATATAACTTAAAATCGACGCAAGACAAATTCCGGCAATAACATAAACCGGAACTTTTTTGTCATTCTTTTCATATATGTAGCAGATTATTCCGCGCGCGACGCCTATTAGCACGGCAACCATCGTAAAATACGAGCCGATCAGCAAATAGGATAAGGACAAAAAGGAATTCCCGAAAAGTTGCAATATCAAATAATTCCTTTTGCTGTTAAAAAAGTAACTGAGGGAGTACAATACAAGCGCGATGGTACTCATTAAGAAAGATAATTCCGACATTTTACCTATTATTAAACATTGATTCAGTGATTATATTGCGAATGCCTTAATAAGTAAGTCAAACATCAATTTGTATCCTTTGTCATTTGGATGCAATCCATCAAACAACAATTCATCGATACATATATTGTTTTCTCTGCAATAATCCGAAAACAGATCGTATAAGCTTAAAACGTTTGCGCCGCATTCACGTGCGAGTTTTTTGTAGCATTCGTTGATATCGGACATATGCAGTATGCGCCAAAAATATGTTCCGTCCTGCTCGTTCCTGTCGGCCGCTGGAATATTGGCCATGAAAACGGTGGGAATTCCCGATTTTTCAAACACACCGTACATTACCTTTATTTTTTCATAGAGCTTCTGTAAAAAGACCTCTTTTTGCGGCTTTTCACCGTCCGAAAAATTTTGATCGCGATTATTCGTTCCGATCGTGCAAATAATGAGATCGTCATCAGGATCCACCAATTCGGAAAAATGATTGGTAACAAACTCTATGTTTGTACCGGTGCATGCTTTGTTAACGACCGTTGCGCCGTATTTCTCCTTCATGTAATCACGAAGCAAATTAGCCCAAGAATACCCGTCGGGGCTTTCCGCCCATCCCTTTACAATAACGTTTCCGTTTTGGTTCCAACCGGTTCCGCCCACTCCGTGAGTAATGGAATCACCTATCAATTTGATCTTGGGATTGCTTTTTTCTTTCAGAACATTATAAAATATATCCGATACATTCATCTTCATAATGCTACCCTCTTTCTCTTATGCCGCCGTAAAGCGCGAATTTTTAAATATAAAATTACCTTTATTTTCTCACAAAAGAACAGTGCCGTTTTCGTCCTTTTTAAAAGGCTTTGCCTTGCCGCTAAGAACGAAATCAATAAATTCTCTCTCGTTGGCGATTGGTGTGTCGGTCGCCATGCCACCAAACAGCGTGCGTCTACCGCCCTTGTGGTTATCGCTTCCTGCAAAGCGTATTAAATTGAAATACTTACAATACTCAGCAGCCGCACCGTTTTCGAACTCCTTGCGCGCGGCATTGAAGATCTCCACCCCGTGAACAAAATTAGGATACAAGCGAAAATGATCGATAAACCATGCCTCACGGAATGGGTGGGCATGAATGATAAGTGCACCGTCATCCATTAAAGTGCGCAAGAGCTCACTTTTGCGCATCTTGTCCATATCTTGGTGATTAAGACAATATTCCTTGTCAATTCCGTAAATCAAAAAGTCTGTGCCCTTATATGTGCTTTCAATACCTGTAAAAACAGGAAGCCCAATCTCCTCACCAATACGTTTTCCCTCTTCGCAAGCAGAAAAATAGAACTCTATACGTTCATCGTACGGCAGATCCCGTACCGACTCGGAAATATTACCGTCAAGAAAATGATTTGTGATAAAAACACCCGCATAACCCGCAGATTTATAGAACTCTAAGGACTCACGCAGTCCTGCATCTGCGCAAGCACTGATGGGGGCTGTGTGCAAATGTGTTTCGTAAAGATACATTATTAATTCTCCTTTTGAAGGATTATTTATCCATCCGCTTTATTATAACACATGTACGCTGACAATTCAACATTATTGACCGTAATTATATAATAATTTCATTGTTTTTTAGCAGTAAAGCCATATGACCTTGCTTTCGTATGAACAAAAAAATCCAAGTCTTTCGACTTGGATTTCCGGGACCGACACTCAAGATGAAACGGTCATGAAGCCTGATTTTCTTTAAATTTTTTCAAAAACCAATGTGGCCTGAATGCGATCTCCGCCGAATTCACCTTTACTACCACCATTGGCAGTTGTAATGGTATGTAAACGATAACCTTTACTTGCCTGTTCATTAATCACTTTTTCTAATTCCGTTAGATTTCCAGAGCCTGTTCCAAAAAATTTTTCCTTAATTATTTATTATTTATCAGCGAAGCGACTTCATTCTTCTCGATTCTTCAAAATCCGCTTTCGTTTAATGAATAATGAATAGTGAATAATGAATAATACAAATAAAAATCCGCCTTCTTACGAAAGCGGATTTTGTTTGGGCTCGTAGTACAAAAAGGCGACGATTTGTCTATTCAATGGGAAGTATCAAATAGGATTTATCAAGATAAATCTTATTATTAGCTCTATTGATATCAGTATGCAAATAATATTCTCCTTTTCTGTTCGTATGGCAAACATAGGTATTATCATCAGTAGAAGAAATATCAATCTGCAAGCACTCTCCCTTTTTTATAAGAAAAGCATATTCATCAAAGCAAAAATTTAACTTTGCCTCGCTATTTTCTTTATAATTATCAAGCTGATAACAAAGGGAAGTTATGTCGTGGCGAAGCACATAAGTATATTCGGGCTTTTTTATACTAATCCTAACATAAAAAGAAGTATCGGGTACATTTGATTGAACTGTCAAGACAGCCTTTATCTGTCCTTTAACAAATGTATCCTTTTCAAATACAGGTGTACAAACACTCAAAACATCACACCTACACTGTAGGTCCTCTGCTAAAAAGCCCTCTTGCCTGAAAGCCGGGGGACAAAGCGGATCGTAATCAAAGCAAGAGATGTCTGTTCCCAACGAAATCTTCAAGAACCTTATTGGTATCTTGAAAAAGTCACTTTGCCACTCGTTTTCAAAGGCACGATAATACGTTATAACACCTTTATCAAACGGTATTGGCGTTCCTTTTCGGATATGGTCGAACCAAGCAATCTGATAATCCGATCCAAATGCTTGCTTCCTTTGGCCTTTCGGGAAAGAAATGCCATAATCTTTATGGTATCCGTCCCCATGATTATATGGAGAAACAAGCAAAGCACTTTTAATTTTAGTTTTCTCGTCCATGTTTTGCCACATTTTAAACACGCCGCCGATATAATAATCATTATATCCCGTAGTTAGCAAAATGGGAATATTCGCATTAACAACCGCATTCTTCGTATCACTTCCGCCTAAACGAGTTGACCAAAATTCATGCAAGGGAGAATAAGCTTCAAGCATTTGCTCAAAATCATCAGCATTTTCACCCAAGACTCTTTGGGAAAGTCCTTTGAGAGGTAATTCTGAGAATGATTTCATGCTAAAACTCTTATTCAAGTTGCACTTATCCTTATATAATCCAAAGTGCCAATTGGCATGTCCCTTGCGCATTTGTCCGTTACGGTACCAAAGTCGGTAGCGATCACTATCTTGCACCTCAAAAATAGCGCCCTTAATATCGTCTTCAAACGGCGCAGTGGCATAATGAAGAGAAGCCGTATAACTGCCTCCTAACAAATAGAGCTCACCGTTATAAAACGGCTGACTTCTGATCCATTCTCTAAATGCAAGTCCGTCCTCTCTTTCGTGAATGTAAGGAACAAAGGCACCCGTACTTTTTCCCTGACCTCTGCAATGTTGAAAAAGAACAGCATATCCACGTTCCAGCCAAATCTTAGTGTTATCATAACACTCTTGCACTATGGTTTCTTCCGGCATATTAACGGTATGCTTCACATACGGAGAACGAGAAACAACAATTGGAAATTTTCCCTTTTGTTTAGGTAATAAACAAATCGTAAATAATTTTTCGTCATTTAACTCAAGGTACATATAACAGCTATAATGCATTATTGTTACTCAACTTTCTTATAAGGATAGTTTGTCTTTCTAGCTTTATTATATCACAAAAGCACTATTCTTTAAAGGTGATTTCATAAAATCACTGCTTCACTTCACAAGGGAGGAAAAAGCTCCGCAAAGGTACTATAAAAGAAAAGCTGCTCTAAAATCTTGAACAGCTTGATTCATATAAATGATAGTGTTTTTATTTTTAATACAAATTTTAGAGAAATTCAAAGCTTACTATTAGACAAATCCAAGAGCAGATCCTGAGAAAAAGCATTGAAATATAAGACTTTTAGGTGTAAAAAAGACCTTGCATCTAAACCGTAATGGTTCGGATTACAAGGTCTTTTCAGTTTTCATTATCTTACCCACTGTCGAAAGAAATCCGCTGTTTCTTTGATACCTTTGAAATAACCTATCATAAAAACAGCAAATATTACAGTAGATACGACAAAACCAATAAGTTCAGCAGCAATAGAAATCGAAATGTAGGCAATTAAAATAAACAAAAACTCTACCATTCTCGGATAAATGAGGACTTCAAAAATCTGCTTATCTCCTTTTTTGATAAATCTGCCCACAAACGATACGCGCAAAGGCGATCCCCTTGTCCCCTCGCGCTCCGATTCAGAAATGTAAAATCCTTTTATCTTCTCGCCGCACTCCTTAAAATGAATACCAGACATTAACAAATCATTGCCCCATATTCCTTTTCCAGACGGCGCATCACGAAGCATCATATTTTCAAAATCTGCTCTGACGCGTTTTTCATCGGAGCATTCAAATTGAAATTTTAACACGCAATCACCGCCTTTCTCGCTTTCATTATATCATAAAATCAGTATTTTTTCAAGTGAAATATTCGGCGATGCCGAATGTGAAATAATGTACTGGCGTACATTGTGAAATATCTCACTTCGTTCGATGTGAAATGAAATTTGCCCACATTCGCGTCAGCGAATATTTCACATTTGCGGAGCAAATATTTCACAGCAGAGCTATTTCACTTGCCCGAAGGGCAAATTTCGTTGAAAAAAGCACTTGCTTTTGCAAGTGCTTTTTTCTGGCTCCCCCTGTTGGACTTGAACTCAACTTTACTTCGAGCCTGCGGCTCTCGTGCACGAATTGCTTCGCAATTCTACCCTGTCGCGCAAGCGCGCAGATTGTCGCCTTGCCTCAATTTCAACAAAGAGAGCCAAAAGAAAACCCGAGGCATCGCCTCGGGCTTTCTTTTGTGGTTACAGGACAAAATTACAACTCGGTCAAAAACGCCGAAATTGATGCCCTGCTTTATTAACATATTGATTATAGCACTTTTCACCGACTCTGTCAATAGGTT
>SVSW01000027.1 GCA_015064095.1 Oscillospiraceae bacterium
GGAGAGCCGAAAAAGTCAGTGTTTGTGGGGGTTTTCGGCTCTTCTCGAAAATTATACGCCGAGCGTGGTGATTGAGACCCGAACCAAGCGCACTACCAAGCTGTGCCACACCCGGATATCTCATCGACCAAAAGAGTATACCACAAAAACGCAACCTTGTCAAGAGGTTTTTCTCATTTTTTGCAGGAAGAAAGTTCCCCCGTAACTTAGACAAAACGAAAAAGACCCGAAAGGGTCTTTTCGTTTGTAACAGGGGGCGAACTCTGCCCCGCAGACGAACGCTGCGCGTTCTTACTGCAAAAAAACGCAAGTGTTTTTTCGCCGTGAGCTCCGTTCCCCCGTAACCCGGACCAAACGAAAAAGACCCGAAAGGGTCTTTTCGTTTGGTGCGGGTAACAGGGGTCGAACCTGCACGAATTAACACAAGATCCTAAATCTTGCGCGTCTGCCAATTCCGCCATACCCGCGAATTTATGACCCCACTATTTTACCACACAATATTCCCCTTGTCAAGAAGGAAAAATGGGGCGCGGCAAGCCGCGCCCCAAAAATATCAGTAAGGATATTTATTTACAGTCGAGCCGGAGCTGAACGACAAGGTGTTCATAACCCCCCTCGATGTTTTATCGTATTTCTCGAAAAGCTCGTCCGACCGTGCCGCATCGCCGTCGAAAATGAGCAGAGATGCAAGATAGTACCCTGCCGCGGCGGCGAACTCGTCACAAAGTGGGAAATCGTCGCTAAGTCCGATGCGGTCAAAAGCGATCTCTCCCTGAGCAGGCAAAGCGCGCTTGCACCGAAAAAGGATATCCATTTCCTTCATAGAGGAAAAGACCATGGGCAAAAGATAGACCGCGCGGGCGGTGTAATCATCGCTGTATTGCCCGTCGGTAGCCTCCCCCAGCGCCGCGAGAGCGAGCTTATAAACATCGCCGCAGATCATATCAAGCAACGGTAAGATCAAGAAGAACGAGCTCCTTCGGGTAAACGATCTTCGCGCCGTAGAGGTGCAAGCCCTTAACGGCGTCTGCAAAGCGGTTTTCCGGACGGTATGCGCAGATCTCGGTGAACTGGTCTGCAAATGCAATGGCACGCTTCGTGCGAACAAAGCACTTGTGCGCATTCTCGGAGGTCACGATGTTCTTTGAAACGTGAACGGCGCAACCGCAGATCGAGCCGATATAGCCGTTTGCAAGAGTGGTCGCGTTGTCGGAGGTGCCGTAGAGCAGCTTTGCTTTAAGTATAAGGGACGCAATGGCAGGCGACACCTCAATAACGATATCGGAAGCATTGGTAACGTTGCCGTCGTAAAGCAGCTCGCGAGCAGCGATGATGTCATCGACGATGCTTTGTGCGCTGACAGTCTTATCGGTAACGGTTCTGTCGTCGGCGATCTCGTTATAAAGCGCATAGACATAGGCATCTGCATCGTTTGCGAGCGCGTCTGCGGCATTCTTCATCGCGGAATTCATAAGACCGGGCAGAGCCTGCACGCGATCGACGTCGTCAACGATGAAATTAAACGCGGTAGCGCGGTCAACGGAAAGAGTTGTGACCGTGTCGTCAAGCGTCTCGGGCGCAGACATATCGGAATTTTTGGTGTACTGAAAAACGCTCACGGGAGCAAGACCGCAGATCTTAACGCTTGAGCCCATCTCCTTGATGTCGCCCTCAAATTCTCTATTGCAGTTTGCAACTCCAACGTATTTCTCGGCAAGCTCCGAGTAAAGCACCTCACTCCAAACGGTGGGTATAAAATTAGTAACAGACATGTTTTTTTCCTTTCTTTTTTAAAAATTATATATATAAAGTCCCTCGGTTACCGGGAACGTATTTTATTTCGCCCAATGCTTCATTGAGCGCATAATGGATTTAAAATTGCTCCTGACCTCGCGAGCGCTCATACCTCGCACCTCGTCGGCGGAGAAAAAGGTCTCACCGCCGCCGTTGATCTTTTCATGCAGCAAGGCTGCGTTTTTTGCACTCGCCGCGCGCGCAGCGGATATTTCATTTTCGCGAATGCGGTCATAAAGCGCATACGCCGCCGAAAGCGGCAAGCCGCCCTCGCGGAGCTTTAATGCTCCGTCCGGCAAATGATCGGGATCGACGTTCGGGAAAATATGCAAGAACTCTTCCCTTTCCGCGCGCTCGCGCTCACCCTTTGCGGTCAGCTCGGCAAGCTCTCCCTCAAGCTGCGCGATCCTTGCACGAAGCTCGCCTTCAATATCGGGCGACGGCTCTTGAATGATGTTATCGTCATTCATTTTTCAGTTCCTCCTTTGAATTTTCACGCAGGCTGACGCGTCGCACAAGATCCTCTCGGTCAAGCATCAAGCCTGCGGGTAAAAGCTCAAGATAATCGGAGGCGGCAATATGTCCGCCTTCAAGCAAGCGATCAAGCATGCCCTGAGTTGTTGAAAGATTGAAGTCGGCGACATTGCCTATTTCAACGTGCGCTCGCACAAACGAATCATGAAGTCTTGTGAGCTCGGCAGAAGCGGTTGAAAGCTCTCCGCCCACAATAACGGGCAATCGGCATCGGTCGCCGAAGCAAACGCAAAGCATATCTGCCCAAATTGCGGCGAGCTCCTCAAGGCACATACGAAAAGCCGACCGTATCTGCATCAAGGGGATACGCGCCGCCTCTTGCATTGCAAGGATCGCACTTGTGTTGCTCGGATTGACGTTACCGAGAGCCGTCTCGGTCGCGCCCATCATTTCCTTTGTGTTGGCGATAGCGTTTGTGATAAGCTCAAGATAACCGCTTTGGAGCTGCCCGACGCCGACGACCGAAACGGCATCGGAAATATTCCCGCCGCCCACGGCGGCAATTGCCTCTCCAACCTCGTTTGACCACTCGGGGATCTTCGTCTTGTCGTAAATGACCTTGGAAAATGCCGTGTCCGTCATATGCTTCATCACCATTGCGTACGCACGGTTGATGAATTTCTGATTAGGAATAAGGCCCGTAATGGGCGACGTACCGTGGCAGCTGTTTTTGGTCGGATACCAGTTGAAATAAGCAACGGGGTAAAGGCGAAGCTCCGTACGCTTTTGCGCGATCACGCAAAGGCGCGTGGACTTTTCAAAGCAAACACGGCCGTTTTCCTTCCAAAATTTTATAAGGTAAGTAGCCTTTTCCTCGTCCTCGCCTTCAAGCTCGTATTCGGCCAGATCGCCCGACTGCTCGGCGCGCTCCGAATCGGCGACTATTTTTTTGATATCGGCATCGCTCACTCCGTTCGCCTTTGCCTCTCGGCGCAAGGAAAGAACGCTTTGGCGACCCGAAAGTATGATATACTCCTGAGACTGAATGTCAGCTCGGTTAACGTCCGCAAGAAAAAGGTTGACATTGTCAAGCGTCTGCGTGCGAATGTCGCCCGAGGCAAGCGGTGTAACGGTGGCATCGGGATCCCAACTGCAATAAAGCACCCCGTCACCCGAGATCGCCGCGTCGAGCATAAGGCGGTAAACCACAGAGTCCATTTTTTCATTTTCCCATCGGTATGCGGCGTTTCCGTTTAAGAGCTCAACGCCTTTTGAAAGAACCTCAACGTCTTCTCGTTTCTCCGCATACGGTATACTTTCGTCAGTATATCTAATACGAATATTCGGAGACGCGATACTGCCGATAAGATAATCGATTATTCGGCGAATAATATTGAAAACGGGTCGCGGAAGCTCGGATAACGTGCCATACCATTGGTCGCCTCGGTAATAGCGCTCGTTTCGGCGAACGTTATCGTAAAGCCCGATGCGGCGCTTGTATTCCTTTCCGCTTTCATATTGCCGCCAGGTTTTTGTTGTAATTTCGTTCATTTTTTAATTCCTTCCTTCCAGTGCGGTCAAAACTATGTCGAATATCCGCGGACTTTCCTTGCCCGATGAGATAACGGATAAACGAACGCTCTTAAATCGGCAAAGAGCTATTCTTATACTCTTGTATCTTGGGATATTGCCGCCCTTTGCTGATATTTTATATTTTTCGTACAGTCCCGAATCCGTCTCTATAAGCAGCTCAAAATACCCGTCGTCTTTAAGTGTAAAAACGGGGTGCACGGTGAGCGTACGCTTTTCGACCTCACTCTCGCCGAAATCTATCCACTCCGTAGATGCAACGGCAGAGATCGGTATCTCTTGACTGGCGTTTACGTCAAAGTCAAGCGAATCAGAAAAGCGCCATGCGCTATTCCCTTCAAGAATGATCGTTTCTCCCTTTCTGCTTTTTCCGTATACCGCCGACATATCGGGATACGAGTGGATCCGCTTTTGCAAAGTATTGTATACGAAGATCTGTCCGCCGCAGGAAAACAATATCTCGGATTCCGGCGGATTTATAAACACCGAACAACCCCCGTCGCCGAAATTCTGCGGCACCTCGAACAAAAGCTCGGCTTTCGTTTCACTCGGTTCGTTAAAATTGAGAGAAAGCTTAAATGCGCCGATTTCCGAGATCGTGTAAACATCGGTTCCTCGGCAAAGGACCGCGCGGGGATCAACACAGCCGACGTAATCGCAGACCGAGCACATCTCAAGCGATCCTTCCTTTATATCTCCGAGCCACGCGCGTTGATTGGTAAATATGACCATCTTGTCAAAGCACGCCGCAATAGCGGTGACCGTTCCTTTAAGCGACGTTTTAGAGCTTTGAGGAAAATAGAGCGAGTCGCCCGAGGGGAATCCTATCTTTGAAGCTTCGAGCGCTTCGGGCGATACGGGACTTGACAAAAAGATCTGATTCGGCGCGATTCTCGAATTATAAGCAACAAAACGCTCGTCGCTCAATTTGCAAACGCTTCGGCAGTTCGTAAGTTGGCTGCTGTAATGTGATATTACCAACCAAACGTCAACAGATGTATTTGCCGGAAAATTGCCCGTTATCCTATCTTTGTCCAGTGTGAAATCGTTTGTCGAAACACCGTCGATCTCAACTCGAACGATACTTCTCGGATAAAATCCCAGCGAAAGACTCGTTGCCGCTTCTTTTACACTGTAATTTATTCTTATGTTGCCGCAAAGAAGATTTCTTTCTTCATAAACGCTGCCGCGAAGCTCGGGATCCCAAGCTTTACCGTAAAGAGGAGCATAGCCCTCGCAATCAAAAAAGGCGGCACTGATTTCTTCGTCGTACACCTTCACGCCTGATCCGTTAAAGCAGTAAATATACGCGCCCTGCGTTGCTATTCCCATGTGCTCCGTGCTTGAATCGGGATCGAACATAAGCTCGCGCGCTTGTCGGTTTGAAATTTTGTATTCATATACGTACGGCGGCGCGGCGATGAGGAGCCCGTCCGAATTTTCACTGGTACGGCTCATGGAAAACTCCACGGCAGAATATATATTCGCCGGAAATTCATTTATCTTTTCCCTGCCCGCACGTTTTTCGATACCGCCGTCGGCACGGGGGCGGAAATTTTCAAGAGAAGCATATTCTGAGGCTATTTTAGCCCGTAAACGCTTTTCGGAAAAATTTTTGTTTGCCATTTTTCTCCTTTCAATCAAGATAATCCCTTAAAGGGGATCTTTTTTTGATAATGAACGGGGCTATCCCGTTCTCGTTATGAGCCGCAGGCAAAGCGGCGCGGCTCATAAGCCCGTAGCGCAAGGCTTCCGGCAAATGTGTGACGGAATGTGGCTCGCCCGAGGCGTCTTCGGGTCGGTCGGGGTCTGAAAGCAGCGCCGACATACAGCGAAAAAGCTCAGGACAGCGCTCGGAAATGAAAAGGCGCGGCGTGGCATCGCTTTCCGAAAGATATTCACGCACAACGCGCCAACCGGCAACGCGCCGATCGTCCGCCGGGGTCATCGGCGGCATACCGCGTACCGCCTGCATTATCTCAAATCCGCTTTTGCCGCTGTCCTGACGGCGATTCCAAAGATCGGGCGACGCCACGGCATATGACGCCACGCCGGAGGAAAGCGCCGCCACGCGCTCCGCCGCGGCAGAAAGCGTCAGCCCCGATGAGCAGTACTCGGCTTCGGCATAAACGTCGCCTGCCGGCGAAACGGCAAAAAGTATCGCGGCAAGCATATCAAATCCGTAATCGAATGCGATAAATCTCGTTGCCCGTTTCGGCAGCTCCGATGCTCGGCAGATATGCACCGAGGAATCAAGCTCCGGAAAGAATTGCCCCTCAAACACGTCCCACCTGCCCTCAAGCCATGCTTTTTTCATTCGGTCAGGCAAGCTTTCAAGCTGTGTGACGTATTCGGGATAGGATTCAAGCAAGGCTCGGTTATCATACACCTTTGCAGGTATAAAAAGATAATCCTCAGCTCGCTCGCCCTCACGAAAATCGCGGTCGATGAAGAGCCGCTTTACCCAGGCGTGCCCAACTCCACCGGGATTACAGGTCAAATAGATGCGCTTTGGGAATTCGTTAACACCGCGAAGACAAGCCTTGAACACGGAAAAATGATATTCCGTGAGCTGTGTTGCCTCGTCGATCGCGATAATATCGTATTCCTGACCTTGATACCTTAGCGCATCGCGCCGAGATGAGCAATATCCGAGTGCGATCTTGCTTCCGTTCGGGAACTCGATCGTTCTCTCCGACTCGCTGTATTTTACGAAATCACCGAGCTCGCGGAGTATTGCCGTTAAGTGGTTTGATTTCAGCTCTGCGAGCGAGCGCCGAACGAGCAAGCAGGAAATGCCCGAATAATGGAGGCAAAGGGCGATAAGCTTTCGCCGCAGTGCCCATGATTTCCCTCCGCCGCGCGCACCGCCGTATGCGGTGAAGCGGCATCGGGATTCGAAGAACTTGCGCTGACGCTCGTTCGGCGCGCCGAGCACTCGCAAGGTCCTCTCAAAGTCCGTCTTTTTCGATGTCATGCTCAAATATCAACCTCATTTCTCCGCCGTTCGCCACCGAAACGGTTTCCTCGCGGTCACCGTAGCCCAAACGGTGCTTCAAATATGCGGCGGTCAAGGTCGAGGACACGCTGAAATTCAGCGCCTCGTCCTCAAGGACGAATAAAAGATGATCGTAAAGATCGGGTCTTTCTTTTTTTAAGCGAAGCAGGTCGTCGTGCCGAAGCCCGAACTGCCTGCAAAAGCCCGCAAGATTCGGAAAGCGGGCGCTTGATTTTGCCGTGCCCGAGGGCTCTCGACAAAAATTTATATAGTCCTCTGTCATTGATTGAAGATTTTTCCCTCGGCAGAGGTCGCGGAATCTATCGCCGTTCATCGGCTCACCTCCTTTGCGTTACGGATTATACCATAAATCGGCACTGACTTACAATGACTTTGACTGCCACCCTCTGCCACAAATAAAAAAGCCGCCCGAAGGCGGCTTTTGGCTCATTAAATTAAATTTCTGCGTTCAGGGCAGCTCCGATAACGGTTGCAAACTGCGCGTTCTGCGGTATCGTGAAATGCACGTTGAATGAATTTCGAAGTGCGGCGAAGACCTCACAGATCGGGGACATCGTTGCAAGATTTCCCGTAAGCACTATATCCTTTATCCCATTCCCGCGTGCGGCAAAAATCGCCATCATCGCGATCGTTTCCGCGACCATATTAACAACTCCGAGCGCAAGATCGTGTTTATCGGCAAGATCGGACACGTTCCCGAAATTCGATGCCGTGAGATTCGTATTGATTCCCGGCAAGACCTTTGAATTTGAAATATCGCTGATGCGCAGGTCGATCTTTGAAAGATCCCCACCTTCGGACAGCGAAACTATATGCTCTATCGTTTCAACGCCGATCAGCTTTTCCGAAAGTCCTATGATCGTGCCGCCTCCGACGCCCGTGCCGCCGAGATAAGAAATGTCCGTTTTCTCTCCCTCGCGACGTGCCCTAATGAGTGCCGTGCCCGTGCCCATACTGACGACTATTGCATCGTCGAGCCCCGAAAGATAAAGTCCTCCGCGCCCCGCGCACTCAAATTCAGAAACAGACCTGCAATCAAGTCCGTATATCGGGCTTTTTACAAATGACGAACCGACGCCCGTCATCATGACGCGGTCTATATCCGAAAGTTCAAGTCCGTTTTCACTCGTGAACTTTCCGAAGGCGCCGTAAATTGATGTTATAGGGTCATTTGCGCGCACAAACTGCGGAGTTATAAGCTCCGCTTTTTTGCCTGCTTCGTGCCGTATTCCAACTATTTTAGTCGTGCTTCCGCCGACATCTATTCCTATTACCGTGCTCATTTTGACCTCCGGTGGAAATATTTTTCATACTATTATATCACATACTTGAAAAAATTGCAAGACGGTGGTATAATATTGACAAATACATATTTGGAGAAAAATTATGAACTTTAAAAATCCCGACACCTCGGCACTTAATGAAAAAAAGCTGTTTATCTTTGATATGGACGGCACGATCTATCTCGGCGGAAACGTTTTCCCCTTTGCGATCAAATTCATTAATGATCTTCGCGCAAACGGAAAACGCGTGATGTTTTTCACAAACAACGCCTCCCACACAGACCCCTTCTATATGGAAAAGCTCACGCGCCTCGGATTTTCGCCGACTCGCGACGAGATCATGACCTCGGGCGACGTGACGAAGGTCTATCTTCAGCGTCACCGCGCAGGTCAAAGCGTATACCTTGTCGGCACGGACGAGCTTGTAAGATTTCAAAAATGATGGCATAAATATCGTTTCCGGCGACAAAGAAAAGGTTGATATCGTTATCACGAGCTTTGACACCTCGATGACCTACAAAAAAATGGACGACGCGTGCAGACTTGTGCGCGGCGGTGCCGAATATCTTTCAACCCACCCCGACTTCAACTGCCCCACCGAGACGGGCTTCATTCCCGACAGCGGAGCGATCGCCGCATTCGTCACTGCCTCTACGGGCAAAAAGCCGACGTATTTCGGCAAGCCCTACCGCGAAACTCTTGAAATGATCTGCGAGGCGACGGGTGTTTCAAAGGACGATATGTGCCTCTTTGGCGACCGCCTTTACACCGATATCGCCCTCGGCGCAAGAAACGGCGTGACAAGCGTTCTCGTTTTGACGGGTGAAACGACTGCCGACGACGTTGACAGCGCGGCAAAAGATGAGCAGCCAACCTATGTTTTCGGCTCGCTTGACGATGTTGATAAGGTAATGTTTGGAGAATAAAAATGGCATTTGACGCAGGCATGCTTGCCGCGTGCGTTCACGAGATCGCGCGCGACGCCGTCGGAGGAAGAATAGACAGAATAAATCAGCCGACGCGCGACGAGGTCGTGCTCATTTTGCGTACGCAAAACGGAGCGCGCCGCCTGCTTATCAATGCCGGTCCCAACAATCCGCGCCTCGGCTTTACTGCCGCACAGGCCGACAATCCCGACAAGCCGCCGATGTTTTGCATCGTTCTGCGAAAGCAGATCGCCGGTGCGCGCATCGTCGCTGTGCGGCAGTTCGGCTTTGAGCGAGCCTGCGAGATTGAGCTTGACGCGCGCGACGAGCTGGGCTTTGACACAAAGCGATTTCTTATCGCCGAGGTCATGGGCAAATACAGTAATCTTATTTTGACCGATGAAAAAAAGAAGGTAATTTCTTCCTTGAAGCTCGTTGATTTTACGACGAGCTCCAAGCGTCAGGTCCTTCCGTCAATGACATACGAAATGCCGCCCGCTCAGGATAAGCTTGACCCGATGACCGCGAGCGCTGAGGATTTCGACCGCGAATTCGATAAATTTCCGCCCGAGCGTGCAGCGGAAAAATTTATAACCTCGACCTTTCTCGGAATATGCGCCGCTACCGCGCGCGAGATCGTTTTTACAGCTACCCGCCACACCGACACTCCGATAAAATACTGCGACCGCGAAATTTTGCGGCAAAGATTTTTCGACGTCTTTGAAAGAATAAAGCGAGGCGAATTTGAGCCGACGCTCATTGTTTCCGACGGAGCGCCCGTCGAATATTCGTTCTTTCCTTTATCGCAGTACGGCGAGGACGCGTGCAGATCATATGCGACCGCGGGAGAGGTACTTGATGCCTATTTCGGTGAGCGCGACCGCGAGCAGAGGGTGCGTCAACGCGCGTCAGACCTTATGCGCCTTCTTACGAACGCGGAATCGAGAATTCAGCGCAAGCTTGAGGCTCAGCGCGGTGAGCTTGCGGACTGCGAGCGCGGCGAGGAATACAAAAGCGCAGGTGATCTTATCACCGCGAATATTTATATGCTCTCGCGCGGTGATCGCGAGGTCGAGCTGACCGATTACTCACGCGAGCTTGAGGACGGTCAGTTTGAAAAGGTAAAAATAACGCTTGACGAGCGGCTTTCGCCTGCCGCGAATGCTCAAAAATATTATAAAAAGTACGCGAAAACAAAGAAAGCAAAAATAGAGCTTGCAAAGCAGATCGCCATCGGTGAGCGCGAGCTTGAATATATTTGGTCGGTATTTGATGCTATGACGCACGCGGAGAGTGCGGCTGATCTCGCAGAGATACGCGACGAGCTTTATCGCTCGGGATATGCATCAAAAATGAAAAATTACGTCAAGCAAAAGTCGCAAAAGCCCGATGTTGCGCGGTTTCTCACAACGGACGGGATGACCGTGCTCTGCGGGAAAAACAATATACAGAACGAGTATATCACCTTCCGGCTCGCCGATCGCGAGGATTGGTGGTTTCACGCAAAAGGCACGCAGGGCTCGCACGTCCTCCTTGTGACTGACGGGCGCGAGCCGACCGACCGTGATTTTACGGAGGCCGCCGAGATCGCCGCGGCGTTTTCGCGCGTGCGCGACGGCGACAACGTTGCCGTGGACTACACGAAAGCGAAGAACATCAAGCGCCCCGCCGACGGCAAGCCCGGACTTGTCATTTATCACACTAACTGGACCTGCTACGTGACGCCCGACAAAGAGAAAATAAATTCGATGAGAAAGAAATAAAGCAAAAATTATCCCCGTCTGCGAGGACCTCGCAGACGGGGCTTTTATTTATCTGCCTTCGTATTTTGACGGTGCCGTTCCCGTATACTTTTTGAAATCTCTTGAAAAATCGTAAAGGCTGGGATATCCCAAGGATCGCGCAATGTAAGAAAGCGTGCCGTAATCGCTCTTTAGCATTTCCTTCGCTTTCTCAATTCGAAAACGGTGTACGTATGTAATTGGAGATACGCCCATAATGCCGGTAAACAGTTTCCTGAAATACACGGTGGAAAGACCCGTGATCGCTGCAAGTTTATCGTTTTTGATATTCTCATTATAATGCTGAGAAATGTATTCTATGGCGGGAGCGATCTTTTGCTGCTTTTCTGTGGGTATATAGCGCGCCGTCTCGGCTTGTATCAGCGCAAGCAGGATCGAATATGTATCGCAAATGCTTTCGATCTCCACCGTTGATCTTCTAAGATTTCGCTTATATTCCAAGTCCTTGAACATTTTTAGGATCGTTTCTACGTTTTTGACAGGAAAGGATAAAGGTTCGCAGAAAGTCGATTCGCTCTCAAACTCAATAATTGAATAATGCCCCGATTTTGTGCACTGCCAATCGTAAAAACAGCCCTTGGGCAAGATCACGATGTGCCCAATATCCGACAAAAACTGTTTGCCGTTTGAATAATAGACGGTTTCTCCCTCGTATTTTATCACGACCGCCCAGCGCTGTCGGTCGGTCCTTTTCAGCTTTGTGTTTTTGGGATTGTAGAAAGTGGATACGGAGTAAACCTTTGTTATGACCAAATTTGATAAAATTTCTATTTTCATTTTTCGCTTTCCTCCCTACCTAATAGAGATATTTTATCACAAAACGCAAAAATAATCAAGATATTTTATATCAAATATGATAAATTGTAGCAGATTTGATATTTACCTTAAAAAGGGCTTATGATATACTTTTTTTCGGAGGTGATATTATGAAACAAAAATTATCACAGTTGCCGTCCCCCGCCCTTGCGGGAGTGGTAAAGGAAAAAAGTGTTCTCGGTGCTGTCGCCGAGATCAAAAACTGTATGTACGATGGCGCGACTATGATCGATCTGCATATGTCCTGCCTTGAAAACACCGATGTGGAAAGTTTAAAGAAGATCATGGATTCTTCAAAGCTTCCCATTTTAGCTCTGAACTATAACAGTACCTATGATTCCAAAGATGCCGGCTTTTCGGAGGAAGACCGTGCCGCGAGCTTTTTGCGTGCGGTAGAGGCAGGTGCGGCGGGTATCGATATGCAAGGCTATACCTTCCATCTGCCGTCCAAAAAGGCGTTTTGCGGGGAGGATAAATATTCCTTTACAAAAGGAAATCCCCACGAGATCGTAACCGATGAATTCATTATTTCAAAGCAGTGCGATCTTATCGAAAAAGTACATTCTATGGGAGCAGAGGTGCTTCTTTCCTGCCACCCCGGTATTTCTATGCCGTGTGATGCGGTTTTGGAGCTTGCTCTGTTTCTTGAAAAGCGCAATCCAGATATCATCAAGATCGTAACGATTGCAAACACAGAGGACGATCTGATAGAAAGCATTAAGACTATGTCTATGCTTAAAAGAGAAGTAAAAACGCCCGTGAGTTATCACGCAAGCGGAAAAGCGGGTGCACTCTCGCGCATCGTCAACCCTATGCTCGGCGGCCACATTATCTTTTGCGTGGATCGCTACAACGAGGCAAGCACGATGGAGCAGTTGGATCTGAAAACCGTGAGATCCGTTGTAGATAATATAAAAAAATTAGTGTGAGGTAAATTATGAGTACATTTCAGGGGCGCACCGCTATGGTGACGGGCGCCGGCAAAAATATCGGCAGAGAGATCGCAATTGCCTTTGCAAAGAACGGTGCAAACGTTATCGTTTGCGATTACAATGAAGAAAACGCAAAAAAAACGGCTGACGATATCCGCGCACTCGGCGTTGGTGCCATTGTTGCCGCTTGCGACGTGCGTGACAGAGAAAAAATATTCTCTTATGTCGCAGAAGCCGTTGAAAGGTTTGGCAAAATCGATTATCTTGTCAACAACGCAGGCGGTAGTGCAGATCTTATAAATAAGCTTACTTATTTTGTTGAAGCGGAGCCTTCAACTCTTGATTTTGTCATTGACACCAACCTCAAGGGCGCTATGTATTGCTCGCAGGCGGTTTTGCCGTCTATGATCGAAAGAAAATACGGAAAGATCATCAATATCTCCTCGATCGCGGCAGTTTGCGGACTTATCAAGCGTGTTGATTACGCCGCCGCCAAGGCAGGTATGATCGGCATGACGCGAGCACTCGCCATGGAGGTCGGGCAATTCAATATTTGCGTTAACTGTGTTTCCCCCGGCGCCATTGCGCGCGATAGGGATCGCGGTGACGGAGCTCATCGCACCTATCTCGGCGAGGACGGAAGATGCGGAACGCCAAAGGATATCGTGGACACCGTGCTTTTCCTTGCGGGGCAGGATTATATTACAGGTGAAAATATTGTGGTCGACGGCGGCAGAAGCCTTGGCCCGAGCCACCGTTAATTTTATTACTCAGGAGCAGAACATGAAAACGAAACAGATATTTTTTACAAAAGTCCATCACGCCGAGCTTCAAGAGGTTGATATTCGCGAGGTTGGGGCAAACGAGGTCCTGACCGAGATGGAATATACTGTAGTCAGCGGCGGAACCGAGCGCGCGTTTCTGCTCGGCATGGAAAACACCTCGCAAAAATTCCCGATGTCGATGGGATACTGCGGTGTCGGACGGGTTTTGCAGACAGGCAAAGATGTAAAAAGCGTTACGGCGGGCGATCGCGTATTGGTTTATCACGGTCATCATGCAAAATATAATATTACGCCCGAAATTAAAGTTACAAAAATCGAGAACGATGCGATCGACTCACTTGATGCGGCATTCGTTGTGATCGCTTCCATGGGGCTTGGCGGTGTTCGCAAGCTTGAATTGGAGCTTGGCGAGAGCGCAATGGTTATGGGGCTTGGATTGCTTGGTATTTTTGCCCTTCAGTTTTGCCGCGTCAGCGGTGCTTATCCGGTTATTGCCGCCGACCTTAGCCCCCAAAGGCGCGAGCTTGCATTAAAGCTTGGTGCGGATTATGCCTTTGATCCGTCCGCGCCCGATTTCACCGAGCAGGTCAAGGCAGTCACGGGCGGCGAGGGTGTGCGCGGGACCGTTGAGGTATCGGGGGCATCTGTTGCCATGAAGCAGGCACTCGAATGTGCATCGCGCATGGGGCGCATCTCCCTGCTCGGCTGTACGCGCGTTTCGGACTGTGCGGTGGATTTTTACCAACAAGTGCATCAGCCTGGTGTTAAATTGATCGGCGCACACAATTTTGTGCGTCCGAAGCTTGAATCATATCCTCACCATTGGACGCATCAGGACGATTGCAAAGCCATTCTCAATCTGATCGGTGCAGGTCGGATTCAAGTTTCCCCCATTGTTTCACGCGTGGTCTCTCCCGAAGATGCGACCGAAATTTACAACCAGCTTTGCGATGATCCTGCATTCCCCATGGGAACGGTATTTGATTGGAGAAGCATCAAATGAAAAAAATAAAATTGGGACAGATCGGCATCGGCCACAACCACGGCGAGCCGAAAATGAAAGCGGCGAGAAGATTTCCCGAGCTGTTTGAGATCGTCGGGTTCGCCGAGGAAAACGAGTGCTGGGTGGAAAAACGCGAAAAGAACGCAGGCTACGAGGGTCTCAAGCGTATGAGCGTTGATGAAGTTATTTCCAAATCCGATGCTATATTGGTTGAAAGCGACGTTTGGGATCTGACAAAATACGCAAAAATGTGCGTTGACGCCGGCAAGCACATTCACATGGACAAGCCTGCCTCCGGCACGCTTGAAGAATACAAAGCGGTTCTTGATACGGCAAAGAGAAAAGATCTCGTTGTTCAGCTCGGATATATGTACCGCTACAATCCCGCCGTCAGAAAATGCTTCGAGCATATAAAAAACGGCGATCTTGGCGAGATCTATTCGATCAACGCCGAAATGAGCACGTTTCACCCCGTTGATTACAAGAGATGGTTGACTAATTTTGGCGGCGGTATTATGTATATTCTCGGAAGTCATCTCGTGGATCTGATCGTTTATATGCTGGGAGAACCAAACAAGATCACTGCGTTTTTAAAGCAAACGGGGCTTGACGGCATCGACTTTGCAGACAACAATCTTGCCGTTCTCGAATACGACAAAGCGCTGGCGCGCATTTTCGTTTCCTCGGTTGAGGTCAACGGTTACGGCAGGCGTCAGCTCGTGGTTTCGGGCAGCCGCGGTACTGTCAACATCTGCCCTTTGGAAAATCCCATTCATATGACCTATTCGGACACGAGCCTGACCGACAAGACCTATGGGGACGTACATATTGATGTGCCTGTTGAGGATCATACCGCGAACGGTCGCTACGACGGCATGATGCAGGATTTTTACGCATATATCGTTGGAGCCAAGCAAAATCCGTTTACTTACGAGCACGATTATCTTGTGCAAAAGGTGCTTTCCGAGATAGTGGGAGGAGTTCGCTTCTATGGGAAAAATATTGATTAAAAACGGTCGTATCTTTAATGGCGACAGCTTTTCCTTTGCCGACGTATTAACAAACGCAGAAACGGTTGAAAGGATCGAACCGAAAATAGAGGAAAACGCGGATTTCGTTTACGACGCAAAGGGAAAGATCGTAACCGCCGGTCTTGTGGACGCGCATACTCATTTGCAAGTTCACCCGACGGACAGCTTCGGAACTCCTGCCGACATCAGTTGCTTTCCGTTTGGAGTGACGGCGGCAGCAGACGCAGGAAGATCCGTGGGGGACCCTTCGATCCTTGATTCTTTTGCACTCAAAAACGTAGTTTTTGTTAACGCACATTTCAAAAACAACCGCGCGGATTTTCAAAAAACGCAGAAAGCCCTCGAAACTTTTGGTGACCGCGTAGTGGGTGTGAAGACATATTTTGACGCAACGCAATCTGACGTTTCGAGCATTGATCCGCTTTGCGAGGTTTGCGAATTTGCCGAAAAAAGGGGGCTGCGCGTGATGGTGCACAGCTCACATTCACCCGTTCCCATGGCAGAAATTCTCGGTGCGCTTCGGCCCGGAGATATTTTAACGCATTCGTTTCACGGCGGTGAAAACAACGCCTCCGAGGATAATTACGAAAGTATGAAAGAGGCTAAACGGCGCGGTGTGATCATTGACGTTGGCTTTGCGGGTCATATTCATACCGATTTTGCCGTTTTAAAGAGGGCTCTTGATTGCGGCGTGGTTCCCGATATCATTAGCACCGATATCACTCGGTTCAGTGCCTTCACGCGTGGCGGGCGCTATGGAATGACGATGTGCATGAGTATTGCCGGATCCCTTGGAATGAAAGAAGAGGATATCTTCCGCGCCGTTACCTTAAATCCCGCAATCTCCCTTGGCAAGGAGAACGAATGGGGAAAGCTGGCGGTCGGCAAATGCGCGGATATTTCCGTTTTTGATTATACGGACGAGGGCTTTTGCTTGACCGATAAAGCGAAAAACACGGTTAGCTCCGATCAAGGCTACCGATGTGTTCTCACGGTTGCCGACGGACGGGTAGTTTTTAAATATTAAAAAACCAGAAAAGAGGTTATTACGATGAAAAATATATTGGTACTTGGCGCAACAGGCGCGATGGGACGTTACCTTGTTCCCGAGCTGACAAAAATGGGCTATGAGGTCGCAACGGTCGCTCTCGACGATGCGGTTCCTTCTTGGGAAGGCGTTACGCATTTTAAGGGTGACGCTTTTGACAAGGGCTTTTTGGAGCCTCTCGTCAAAAAAGGCTTTGGCGCGATCATTGATTTTATGAATTACAGGAGAGTGGATTTCGCAGATTACTATAAGCTGTTCCTTGATAATACGGAGCATTACATTTTCCTTTCCTCCTGTCGCATCTATGCCGACGAGGAATGGCCTATCAAGGAGACTTCGCCCCGTCTTTTGGAGGCGTCGCACGATGAGGTCTTGAAAGCATCGCACGACTACTGCATTTATAAAGCTCAGCAAGAGGATCTGCTCTCATCAAGTCCTTATCAAAATTGGACTGTCGTGCGTCCCGCCACCACCTTTTCTACCATGCGCCTGCAATTGGTAACCCTGGAATTTGCAAACTGCGTGGGACGCGCTCTGCAAGGCAAAAAGGTGGTTTTGCCCGTTCAGGCCAAGGACAAGCCCGCAACACTCAGCTGGGGCGGCGACGTGGCAAAAATGATAGCACATATTTTATTTAAAGAAAAGGCAAAACGCGAGATCTACAACGTTTGCTCCGCAGAGCACCGCACATGGGAGGAGATTGCCGAGTATTACCGTTCCTTGATCGGTCTTGAAGCGGTATGGGTCGACAAGGAGGATTATCTTTCAATTCTCGATCCAAAAATGGATATCGGCGTACGTTGGCAGCTTGAATATGCAAGACTGTTCCACAGAATTACCGACAACTCAAAGGTTCTTGAGCTGACGGGACTTCGTCAGGAGGATATGCTGCCGATGTACGAAGGCTTGAAGCTTGAGATAGGTAATATCCCGAAGGATTATATTCCCCAAGATACTCCCGTTGGGCTCCGTATGGACGAATATATCAAAAAACACAATCTGTGAGGAAAACAAATGAAAGCAGTTCTTGTTGATGAAAATAAAAATCTTGTTTGGTCTGACGTTGCCGATCCCATTATAAATGATGACGAGGTGCTTGTAAAAATTTATGCGGCTGCGCTCAATCGAGCAGACCTTTTGCAACGTCAAGGCAAATACCCCTCACCCGCAGGCTGTCCCGAATGGATGGGACTTGAGATCGCGGGTGTGATCACCGAGGTCGGCAAAGACGTGACCGATTGGAAGATCGGTGACCGCGTGTGCGCTCTGCTCGGCGGCGGCGGTTATGCCGAATACGTGGCTGTAAAATACGATATGCTCATGCCCGTGCCGAAGGGGCTTTCTATGGTCGAGGCAGCTGCACTGCCCGAGGCTTATGCGACCTCTTATTTGAACCTTTTTATCGAGGGGCATCTCAAAGCAGGTCAGACCGCCTTTATCCCCGCGGGGGCAAGCGGACTTGCATCTGTTGCAATACCGATGGCAAAAGCCTTTGGGGCGCGCGTCATCACGTCCGTTCTATCCGATGAAACAGCTGAAAAAATAAAGCCGCTCGGAGCCGATGTGATCATT
>SVSW01000028.1 GCA_015064095.1 Oscillospiraceae bacterium
AGCTTTGACTGCTCTTTTACTTTTGTTTGAGTAGTATTTTCTCTCAGATAATTAACGAGATAATTCACACTTGCTTTTAGCTTTGTACTTATCTCTTGTTGTTCAATTTTCAATGACCGTTTGCTGCCACAGTTTTCCGCGACAGCTTGACCATTATACCACACCACTCCCCTCTTGTCAACACTTTTTTTCGATTTTTTTTGAATTTTTTTCAATAATGTGATTTTGCTGTCAAAACGGACCAAAATTTGACATTTTAATAATAAAAGCACACAAAAAGGGCACCCCAAACGGGGGTACCCTGCGTTTTTATTTTATTCTTTTCAACGTAAAATCTGCGGCAAGCAATGCTACGATAAACCCGAAAGAAAGCCATACCCAAAGATTTCCTATATAGGTATAAAGTGTCTTGCCCTCAAGAAATTCGACATCGGCAGTTATTTGGCCCGGAACAAGCGGTGCTATCTCATCAATTATCTCGCCGTTCGGGCTGATTATCGCGGAAACTCCTGTGTTTGCCGCACGAACTATATATTTGCCGTTTTCTATTGCTCGCATTTTTGCCTGTGCCTCGTGCATATAAACACCGGCAGAATCAAAAAACCAAGAATCATTCGTTCCGATGGCAATAAGCTCAGCGCCGTCTCCCGCGCTGTCGCGCGCGAGCTCCTCATATATTGAATCGAAGCATATGAGCGATCCGATCTTGCCGAACTCGCTTTCGGCAATGTTTGAATCGTTCCCTGCGACAAGATCGTTTTTAAGCATTGATATATCTTCAAGCGGCGGTATCAAAGTTGTTAAGAATTCGCGCATCGGCACATATTCGCCGAATGGCACGAGATGACGCTTCGCATACATTCCCTCCTCAACGATACTCCCGTCCGGCAGAACCTTGATTATGGCATTATACTGATCCTCGCCAACATTTACGAGTGCTCCCACAAGCATGGTAACACCGTTCTCTTTTGCTATTCTTGAAAGCTCGATCTTGCTCAAATAATCATAATTCAGAACAACCGACTCAGGCCACACAACAAGCTCTGCGCCTGCCTTTGCCGCCTCTGCAACGAGTTTGGAATATGAACCAAAGGTTATTTCTCTCCAGCCGGCGCCCCATTTTTCTGTTGAAGATACATTTCCCTGTATCGCCGCGACCTTTACTGTATTATGCGGTTCGCCGGGCATCAGCATCACTGCTGCACCGAACGCAAAATTGGCAAAAAACAGCGTCGCCGCCCCGTATGCGCACAGCCGTCTTGCCTCGATTTTATACATTGCATGCGCCGCGGCGGCATTTACTAGGACTATCAGGAACGAAACGAAATACGGTCCGAGCAGAGATGAGCTTTGAAGTGTAAAGAGCAATTCGGTTTGACCGATCGCAAGTCTTCCCCACGGCACGCCGAACCAAAAGAGCGTTTGTGTCCACTCAAACGCCGCCCAAAGCGCGGAAATTATTACCGGTTTAAGCCACGGCGCGCGCGCTGCCACTCTGCCTCTCGCTATCTTAGCATAGAGAACGAAAACGAAAGCAAAGGTTGACGACTGCACAAGCGGTATACCGAGAACGGCAAGCGCGCAAACGATGAAGGCAGCCCCTGCGGTCATTCCCGTAAATTCAAGCGGATACATCACGAAGAACCAATGCCACACCGTGACGAAGAAGCACATGAAGAAGAAAAATCCGTAAAGATATAAACGGCGCAGCCTAGGCTTAGGATCATCTGCGATCGAGAAAAGCACGAGCATTGCCGGCACGAGAGCTATCCATTCGACAATTCCGATAGTCGGATAGCATATCGTGATGCCGGTGAGCGATGCGGACACAAGCAAAAGTGCAAGCCGCACCGATGTTTTTTTAAGAAAATCTGATTTAAACATTAAAAATCTCCAACAAAACGGATTTTTTCCGTAGGAACGGAAAATTCTTTTCCGGAGAGGTATGCAAGCTCGCCCTCGCCCGAGGGGAACTCAAAAACAAGTCGATAGGCGTAAAGCGCCTGAAATTTATAGCCTTTTGCGCGATCATCGCGGTTGATGCCGTATTTTCCGTCGCCTACAAGAGGGTGACCTATATGCGAAAAATGGGCACGGATCTGATGCGTACGACCCGTTATCAAGCGCACCTCAAGAAGCGAGCAACCGTTTTTCTCTTTTAAGACCCTATATTTCGTTATGATCTCCTTTGACCCCTTTTGCTTTTCATCGGTAACGTAGACCTTATTGGTCTTGCTGTCCTTAAAAAGCCAGCCCGTGAGAGTATCGGATTTTTTATCAAGCGTGCCGTGAACGGCGCAGAGATAGAATTTACCGATGTTCCCAAGCTTTATATGCTCGTTCATCTCGCGAAGCGCGGCGGCGGTTTTCGCCGCAATAACGATACCGCCCGTATTTCTGTCAATACGGTTGCAAAGCGCCGGTGAAAAGCTTTGCTCGTCTTGCGGGTCGTACTCCCCATTTTGCGCAAGATATGCAAGCAAGTGCATAATAAGGGTGTTTTCATTCCCCGCCGTGTCCTCATGAACCAGCACGCCCGGACGCTTATTGAGCAAAATTATATTTTCGTCCTCGTAAACTATATCGAGCTTCGGCTCAATATTATAAAGTGCGGAGCGATCCTTTGACGGAGCCGAGAAAAACTCCTCACGAATGAAGAGCTGAACGGTATCCCCTTCTTTGAGCATTGTGTTTTGCTCGGCTCTTTTTCTGTTTACCTTTATCTTTTTTGTTCTGATGCTTTTATACATCATCGACACGGGCAATGTCGGTATCGTTTTGCCGAGAAATTTGTCGAGCCTTTGCCCTGCGTCGTTTTTTCCTATTATAAGCTCACGCATAGATTATTTCGTTCCGAAAATTCTGTCGCCTGCGTCGCCAAGTCCCGGCACGATATATGCGTGCTCATTCAAGCGCTCGTCAAGTGCGGCGGTGTATATATCCACATCGGGGTGCTCGGATTGAAGCTTTGCAACGCCCTCTGGCGCGGCAACAAGGCACATCATGCGAATGTTTGTGCAGCCGCGCTGCTTTAACATACGAACGGCATCGGACGCCGAGCCGCCCGTGGCGAGCATCGGATCTACAACTATCACTATTCTTTCCTCAATATCGGTGGGCAGCTTGCAGTAATACTCGACCGGCTTATGAGTTTTTTCATCTCGGTAAAGCCCGATATGCCCCACCTTTGCCACAGGAACAAGCCGAAGAAGTCCGTCCTCCATTCCAAGTCCTGCCCGCAGAATGGGAACGACGGCGAGCTTTTTGCCCGATATCATCTTTGCGGTCATTTTTGTTATTGGTGTTTCGATCACCACGTCGCGAAGCGGAAGATCGCGCGTGATCTCATATCCCATAAGCATACCTATCTCGCCGAGCAGCTCGCGAAAATCCTTTGAGCCCGTCTTTTTATTTCTCATTATTGAGAGCTTATGAATGATAAGCGGGTGATCCATTACATGAAGTGTACTCATATTTTCAATTCCTTTAACGATTTCTTATTTGATTATACTCTAAATACAACTTTTTTTCAAGACATTTATTCAAAAATATTTGGCCTGTACCGCTTATGAAAAAACAAGCAATCCTTACGACTTTTCGCCTTTTGAATTGCTTGTTTTTATAATTCTTTTTACGTTTTATTCTCTTGAAAACATCTCGGAACGAAGCAGGCTCGTGAGCAGAAGCTTCGTTTCCTCGCGCAGCTGCGCAACATCGCAGCCCTCGTGGTATCCTGCATCTATGTAAGCCCAAAGACCGTTGCAGATAAACGCCGTGAACTTTTTTACCCCGAAGCGCGGATAAAGCGTTTGCTTTTCCACACTGAGAATAAGCTCTATGCGTTTAAACATATGATTATAGAACGAATAATAGAGATACGGATTCCTTCTTTGCGACATTTGACGCAAGAAAAGCGTGTTGCTGCCGTAAAGATTTAAAATGCTGTCAAGCAGATTGCAGTAGCTGACAACGGGATCTCCCTCCGGATTATTTGCCTCCTGAAGCTTTTTATAGTCCTCCGAGGCAATATGCATAAGCTCCTGAAAAAGGCACTCTGTCAACTCGTATTTATCGGTATAATGGGTGTAGAAAGTTATTCTGCTCATACCTGCCGCCGAGCAAAGCTCCGTTACGGTAATATCATCAAAGGGCTTTTCCGAAAGCAAGCGGATAAAGCTCTCTTTGATGTTTTTTTTGGTCTTGATAACTCTTCTGTCTTCCATTTACAACCTCACATTTCGGCAAATGTGTATGATTTGCTTACAAATCGCATTATTTGTAATTGCAACATCTGCCCTACGTATGTTATTATAACATATGTATAAATATCTGTCAACAACTTATTTTACAATTTCACCGAAAAAGGAAGAAAACGAGATGAAAAAGAACTATCCTCTCTATGAAACCACAGTTTTCGAAGATTTCCGCATAATGGTTGAAAACGTGGCTGACCGTTATCCGAACAACCCCGCTATTGCATACAAGGCCAATCCCCACGACAAAGAGACTGTTGAGATCACATACGATCAAGCGAGATGCGACATTCGCGATCTCGGCACTGCCGCAGTTGAGCTCGGCTGCCGCGAAAAGCACGCGGCTATCGTCGGCGCAAGCAGCTACGGTTGGATCTATACCTACTTTGCTCTCATGGCGATCGGCACTGTCACAGTACCCGTTGACAAGGAAATGCCGTCGGCAGATATTGCGGGCATAGTTGAAACAGCAGAGTGCGAGTTCGTTTTCTACGGGATCGGCGCGCTTGAAAAGATCAACTATATACGTGAGACCAATAAAAACATCAAAAATTTTATTTGCATTGACGGTGACCCCGAAAACGAAGATCTCACGCTCACATCTCTCATCGCTCGCGGAAATAAGCTCTACACCGACGGTGACAATACCTACTACGACTACGAGATCGACCCGAACAAGCTCGCTTCGATCGTTTTCACCTCCGGTACGACGGGCTCCGGAAAGGGCGTTATGCTCACGCAGACGAATATCGTCAGCGATATGACACAGGGTATGTATCTTTTCGATATTTACAGAAACACCTTAAACGTTCTTCCCCCTCACCACACATACGGCTCGACTGTTAACTTTGTCGGTCACTATGCACAGGGCTGCAGAATTTACATCTCAAACGGACTTAAGTATATCCTCAAAGAGCTTCAAGAGCAAAAGCCCGAGCATCTCGTGCTCGTTCCCCTTTTCGTTGAGACCTTCTACAAGAGAATTTGGGCAAACGCCGAAAAGCAAGGCAAAGCAGGCCTGCTTCGTGCCATGATGAAGATCGCAAAGCCGCTTCCGATGTCTGCACGCCGCAAGCTCTTTAACAATGCAGTGCTCAAAACCTTTGGCGGCGAGCTGAAGATGATCATCTGCGGCGGCGCAGCGCTCAATCAGGATATAATCGATACGTTTGAATCTATGGGTATTGCCATACTCAACGGCTACGGTATCACAGAGTGCGCCCCCCTCGTTTCCTGCAACAGAAACGAGTACAGAAAGAAAGGCAGCGTTGGCATGCCGATCATCGGTGAGCAGGTCAAGATCCTTGACCCCGATGAGAACGGCGAGGGTGAGATCTGTGTAAAGGGTCCGAACGTTATGATCGGTTATTATAAAAACCCCGAGGCAACTGCCGCGGTATTCACCGAGGACGGCTTCTTCCGCACCGGTGACTGGGGCAAGCTTGACGAGGAGGGCTGGATATTCATTACCGGCCGTCTTAAAAACCTCATCATTCTCGGAAACGGCAAGAACGTTTACCCCGAGGAGATCGAAAATGAAATTTCCCGCATCAGCGGTGTCGGCGAGGTCGTAGTATACGCAGGCGTCAGCCGTAACAAGGAAAAGGAAGTTATCGTTGCCGAGATCTATCCCGAAGCCGAAACGCTTGAGCGTCACGGTGTCACGAATCCTCAAAAATATTTTGAGGAGGAGATCAAGAAGGTAAACGCGAGAATGGCGCCTTATAAGGCTGTCACTCTTGTCAGACTTCGCTCCGAGGAGTTCAAAAAGAACACCTCGAGAAAGATCACCCGTTTCTCAATCGACAAAAATATCGACTGATAAAAAGTTGCTCCTTTGAGCTACATAAAAAATCAGACAAAAATTAAATTAAAAAGGGCAGTTTAACTGCCCTTTATCTTATTCTTACTAAATTTTTAAGGCCCTCGTTTATTGCGTCGGCGAGAGCGTCAATTTCCTCTTTTGTGTTATATCGGCAAAAGCTTACGCGAATCGTGCAGTCAGCCTCTTTCGGTGCAAGCCCGAATGAGACGAGCGATGAGCTCGTTTTTGCCGAGTGTGACGAGCAAGCAGAGCCCGACGACACGCAAATTCCCTTTGACGAAAGAAAATGAAGCATGGTTTCGCTTTTTATATGCGGAAGCGTTACGCTCAAAACGTGCGGCGCGGCTTTTATCGGAAGATTTAATTTGACCTCTGCTCCGCAGAGCTTTTCGATCGCATAATCTCGCAGCCCGTTAATATAGGCAATATCGGAAGCAAAGCCGCGTGCTCCCTCCTCTGCCGCAGCTCCGAATGCCGCGATACCGACTGTGTTTTCCGTTCCCGAACGGTATCCGTCTTCCTGCCCGCCGCCGTGGACGGTTGGAACGAGCTTTTTCGCCTTTATTATCGCGTCCGACACCCAAAGTGCGCCGACGCCCTTTATTGCGTGTATCTTATGCCCGCTGACCGTTATCATATCGGCCTTTAAGCTTACAGGCGAAAATTTCACCTTCAAAAAGCCTTGAACCGCGTCCGTATGACATATGGCGTCGGGATATTTAGCCTTTATTTTCGAAAAAGCCGCAGCGCAATCGAACACCGAACCCGTTTCGTTATTGACCAGCATGAAGCTCGCAAGAAAAACGGGCTTATCGAGTGCTGCATCAAGCGCTGACATATCAAGGGCTCCACCCTTTGTGGGTATCTTTACGACCTCAAATCCTTGCTTTGCAAGCTCTGCAACCGTATTTTCGACCGACGGGTGCTCGCAGTCGGTGGTCAATATTCTGTTAGCCGTACGGCGCGTTTTAGCATTCGCCGAGCCGATTATAGCGAGATTGTTTGCTTCCGATCCCGATGCCGTGAAGATCAGCTTACCGCTTTTTGCCGCTAGTGCCGACATGACGTGGGCGCGGCTCTCCGTGAGCTTTTTTTCAGCCGCATAGCCGAGCGCGTGAAGTGACGACGGATTACCGAAGCCGTCAAGCGCGCCGAGCGCGGCGGCGCGCGCCGCCGCGCTCGGCGCGGTGGTCGCACTGTTATCAAAATATATCATTATTTGAATTTAAACTCCGATACAATCTTTGCGATTTCGTCTGTATGTGTACCGTAATTGTCCGCTTTTGCGGTATACGTGAGAATATACATCACGCCGCCCGCATATGTGACGGTCGTCTGCATTTTATAATCTGTTCCCTCGTATTTTGCGGTGTAGATATATTCCTTGGCCTCAAGGCCTCCGAGCGTTACTTTTTTGCCCGCCTCGACCACCGAAAATCCATTGAGATCTTCTGCATACGACTTCTCGCACATAGCCCAATATGCGTCGATATACTGCTCGCGCGCGGTCTTATTGGCCGCTTGTGTTGTTTCTGTTGCTTCGGTCGTTTCGCTTTCTTCTACTTTGATGTCCGCTGCCGTAAAGGTGGAAACGTTGACGTTTGAGGCATCGGAGGTATAAGCTCCGTATGTACCGTAGCCGTTTGTTCCTTTCCAGTTTTCGGGCACAAAGAGATTATAAGCGCAGTCATCGCCCGATACAAGCTTCATGCCTTCGGGGGCAACGGCAGGCTCCTCGCTGCACGAGACAAACGCAAGTGAAAGCATTAAAATGACGAGGATTAAGGATACGATTTTTTTCATTTTGATCTTCCTTTCAAAAGTTCGTTTGCGGCAGAAAGAATACCGATCTTTCCCGCCTCATACGTGAGCCCGCCTTGCAAAAATGCGGTAAACGGCGAATGAAGCGGCCCGTCTGCCGAAAGCTCTATGGACGAGCCCTGAGTGAAGTTGCCCGCCGCCATGATTACGGGGTCGCTGTAACCCGGCATATCCCAAGGCTCTGGGGTGACATAGGAGTCAACGGGAGATCCGTACTGAATCCCGCGACAAAGCGCGCAAAGCCCATCGGGAGTTCCCGTCAGAACGGTTTGAATTATATCGGAGCGTCTTTCGTTCCATGCAGGCTCGGTCTCGTATCCGAGTGCCGAGAAGACATACGCGGCAAAATGTGCGGTTTTGAGAGCCTGAGCCGTGGTATGCGGCGCATAGAAAAGTCCCTTATACATGCTTTTATTAAGTCCGAGCGTTGCCCCGACCTCGCCGCCGACTCCGACCGACGTCAAACGGTACGACGCAAGCTCAACGGCTTTTTTAGTGCCGCAAAGATATCCGCCGGTCTCTGCCATGCCGCCGCCCGCATTTTTTATCAGCGAGCCTGCGGCAAGATCTGCGCCCACAGCCGTGGGTTCAAGACGGTCAACGAACTCGCCGTAGCAATTATCAACGTAAACGAAGGTCTCGGGCGAGATCTTATGCACCGTATCGCAAAGCTCGCCTATCTCGGCAACGGTCAATGTTCTTCTGTTGAGATACCCTTTCGAGCGCTGAACGAAAACGACCTTTACCTTTTCTTTTTCGAGCGCCTCGCGTATCGCAGGCAGATCAAGCCTTCCGCCGCTCATTTCGATCTGGCGATATGAAACCCCGAAATCGGCAAGTGAGCCGTTCCCGGCTTTGCCGGAAATACCGATGACCTCATCGAGCGTGTCATAGGGCTTGCCTGCCACGGACATCAAAATGTCACCGGGCCGCAACAGTCCGTAAAGTCCTATCGCGAGTGCGTGCGTACCGCTGACGATGTTTTGGCGCACGAGTGCCGCCTCGCAGCCGAAAACGTCGGCCCAGATGAGGTCGAGTGTATCCCTGCCCTTATCATCATAACCGTAACCGCTTGTGGCGGCGAACATCGCATCGCTCACGCGGTGCTCGCGAAAAGCGTCTATTATTCTGTCGGTATTGTAAAACGACACCTCGTCAAGCTCGGCGAAGATCTCCTTGAGATCGGTCTCCGCGCGGCGCGATATCTCCATAAGTTCGTTTGAAAATCTCATTTGCTCTGTCCTTTTATAAACTCCGCCGCAAGAGCTGCGCAAGCCTCGGCGTCCGACATATCTATCATCTCATTTGCGGAGTGGATATATCTTGCGGGAACCGAAAGCGCGCCTGCACGGCTGCCTGCACGGCTCATTTGCATTGACGCGGTATCCGTACCGCCGTAAAGCAACACCTCAAGCTGATGCTTGATCTTGTTCTCCTTTGCGACGGAAATAAGCTCGTCGACGAGCGTGGGGTCGCAAATAACGGACGAATCCTTTATCTTTATAGCAGCACCGCCGCCGATCTCGCAAGCCATAGGAGTATCTCCCGGTACGTCCCCCGTACCCGTGACGTCAAACGCGAGTGCGATATCGGGCTCGATAGCATATGCCGCGGTCTTCGAGCCGCGAAGTCCGACCTCCTCCTGAACGGAGAAAACATAGTAAATATCATCTTTGAGCTCGACTTTATCAAGTCTGCGCGCAATATCGACCATTACGGCGCAGCCGATACGGTCATCGATCGGGTGACCGTAGACGCGCGTTCCCATAAGCTTAACAATATCGCTATCAAACCTAAATGTGTCACCGATCTTGACACGGCGTGCTGCTTCCTTCTCGCTCTTGGCGCCGATATCGATAAAGAAATTATCCGCGCGGAAATCGGCGGCTTTGACCTTTGCTTCGGGTGCAACGATTCCGCGCACTCCGCGCTCGGAGCGAACTCTCGTATAAGCTATCGAGCAATAATCGATCCCACCGATGGGAGCTATGCGCAAAAAGCCGTTCTTTTCGATGTATGTGACCATAAATCCGATCTCGTCCATATGTGCGCAAAGCATGATCCTTTGCGGCGCTTCGCCCGTTCCTTTTTTAACGGCGATCAGGTTTCCGAGATTGTCGATAGAAATATCGTCTGTGTATTGCGACATAAGCTCGGCGATAACGCCCGCCGTGTCATTTTCATTTCCCGTAACGCCCTGCGCTGCGGCTATTTTCTTAAATATATCAAGCATTTTTTACTCCTTATAATTTTCAATTATCGCGAGCACGAGATCGGAGATAGAAAGATAATCCGAAACCGAGATCACGGACGCCGGTGAGTGTATATACCTCGACGGCACGGAGATCGCAAGGCAGCGCACTCCGTCCACCGATTTGTGTATCGATCCTGCATCGTTTCCGCCCGAAACATATTTTTTGATCTGTGCGGCGATGCCGTTTTTCTCGGCGATATCAAGTGCCGCACGCACAAATTCTCTGTCGTAGACCGTAGAGTTATCGCGAAGCGAGATCGCGCCGCCGTCACCGAGCTTTGCCACGCGGCGAGGCTCGGGAACATCGGGCAGATCCGCCACCGCAGTGGATTCAAGCACGATCGAAAGATCGGGATCTATCGTCTGCGCGACGGTGCGAGCA
The DNA here is from genome assembly GCA_015064095.1 of Oscillospiraceae bacterium. Lineage (GTDB taxonomy): Bacteria > Bacillota > Clostridia > Oscillospirales > CAG-272 > RGIG3994. The sequence goes on from SVSW01000028.1 coordinate 10,536, forward strand.
CCAGAAATTCCGATCTCCTCACGCACGGTGAAGCAGAAATAAAGGTCAAAATAATTGTTCTCGCCGAGCCTTTTAAGCACGTCAATCATAACGGCGCAGCCGAGGCGGTCATCAAGCGCCTTGCTCTTTATAAAGTCACCGTTCTCTCCGAAGATCACGAATTCCGAATCAAAGGTTGCAGTGTTTGCAAGCTCCGTCATACCCTCGGCGTCGGCTTTATCCCTCGCTCCGATGTCAATATACATATTCTTTATCGGAGTGAGCTTTTTCTCTTCCTCGCGGCTCTGATGATGTATCGCCTTTGAGGCAATAACACCGGGGATCAGGCCATTCTTACCCTCGACCGTTACGTGCTTGCCGCAAAGCACTCTCGGATCGATACCGCCGAGATTTGCGAATTTTATATAACCGTCATCTGTTATCTCGTTGATTATAAATCCGACCTCGTCCATATGTGCCGAGATCATCATTTTCGGCGCGCCCTCGTTTGGCACGCGGACAATGAGATTTCCGAGCCTGTCCGTTTTACATTCGACATCTCCGAGCTTTTTGCAGATCAGCTCCCGTACACGTTCTTCGGCACCCGTCGGTCCGAATTCAAGGCACAGCTCGCGTAAAAGCTCAAGCTTTTCTTGCTTTGTCATCTTGAGAACACCTCCGCGATCTTTTTAGAGGAGATAAAGAGCGCGACAAGCGCCGAAACGCTCTCGGCATCGGCAAGCTCCAACACCTCGGAGCATGTGTGCATGCTCTTGAGGGGAAGACCGACATCGACTGTTGGTATTCCCTCTTTCGCAAGGTTAACAGCAGGGGTATTCGTGCCCGTGCTGCCGCCCGTGACGCATATCTGCGTTTTTATCTCTTTTTCCTTTGCCTCATCTATGAGCATCTTGGTCATCTTTCTGTCCGTTACGGGGCAGATCGTAAATGACGCGCCGCCGCCCATCTCGACCGTTTCATTTTTCGGCGTGTCGGGCGTTTTTCCGAGATTGACGTCAATCACCATTGCGTAATCGGGATCAACATTATGTGCGCCGACAGCGGCACCGCCCGGTGACCCGACCTCCTCACGGGAGGAAAGCATAAGATAAACATCGCCCGCAAGATCTTCGCGCGCAACGCGAGAGATACCCGACACAGCACAAGCGGCACAAGCCTTATCGTCAAAGCTCTTGCCTGCTATCTTGCCGTTTGCAAGCTCCGAATATTTCGGCGCAAAGCCAACGGGTGTACCTATACGGATAAGCTCCGAGAGCTTGTCCTTACTGTAACCCGTATCTATAAGAAGCTCCGTTATGGGTTTTAATGTCTTTCCCTCATCGGGGCGGCGAAGATGCGGCGGTGTCGAACCCACGACGCCGAATATTTTTTCTTTTCCGTATATCGTAACATCGCTTGCCTGCATGATCTTGGGGTCAACGCCGCCAACGGGGGCGACCGTTATAAATCCGCCATCTTTTATTTCCGTGACCATAAGTCCGATCTCATCAAGATGTGTGTCGATGAGTATTTTGGGCGCGTTTTCCCTGCCGCAGCGCTTGACAAAAAAGCGATTTCCGACATGATCGCGGAAGCTCTCGTCGAACTCGCCGCCGATTATGTCATTAAGCTCTTTTTCGCTGTATCCCTCATGCCCCGAAACAGACATCAAAGACGATATCGAGATAATAAGCTCCTTGAGTTCCATTCTGTCTCCTTATAAACTGTTTATTATTTCCTTAAATTTTTTGCCGCGTTCCTCAAAATTGCGAAAGGCATCAAACGATGTGAAAGCCGGCGAAAGTATGACCGTGTCACCTGCCTCTGCGATCTTCGCCGCGGTGAGCACTGCCTCGGTAAAATCGGGCTTTTCGGTGACGGGAAGACCAGTTCCCGAAAGTGCCGACTTGACCTTTTCGCGAGCCACGGAAGACCCGGTCAAAACGACAGCCTTTGCATGATCCGAAAGTGTTTTTGCAAGGGGTGCTGCGTCTGTGCTTTTATCCTGTCCTCCGATTATAACTATCGGCTTCTTTTTAAAATTAGAAAGTGCGGCTGCGGTGCGCGTTGGTGTTGAATCTATTGAGCTGTTGTAAAATCTCACTCCGCCTATCTCACGAACGAATTCGCAGCGGTGTTCAACTCCCGTAAACGTTGTGGCAACGGCACGAACCGACTCGTCAGAAGCAAGTCCGCGCGTGGCAAGTATCGCCGCCATGTAATTCTCGACGTTGTGCATGCCCGGTATCACGATATCCGCAATATCGACAACACGCTCGCCGTATGCAAATATCGCGCCGTCCTTTATATATGCGTCCGCCGCCTCTCGCTTTGAAGAAAAGCGAGAAACAGATATGTTAAGCTTTTCCGAGAGCTTGGCAGTTCTTTCGTTCTCTGCATTGAGAACGGCAAGCGCGCAGGGCTCATATCGGCAGATGTTCTCCTTTGAGCGCTCGTATTCATTCATATCCGTGTGCCAATTTAAATGATTCGGCGTGATATTCGTGATCACGGCGCGGTGCGGCGACTTTTTCATCGTCATAAGCTGAAAGCTTGAAAGCTCCACTACCGCCGTGTCGTTTTCCGTCATTTTTTCGACCAGCGGCAAAAGCGGAGTTCCGATATTCCCCCCGACATAAACGCGGCGGTTCGTATTTTCGAATTCCTTTTCGAGGAGCTTTCCGATGAGCGTGGTCGTGGTCGTCTTTCCGTCACTTCCTGTGATGCCGATGATCTGCGCTTTCGTCAGCTCAAAGAAAAGCTCCATTTCGGAGGTGAGGATCGCGCCTTTTGCGACGGCCTCGGCGATCGGAGCAATATCGGGACGAATACCGGGTGCGCGGAAGATGACCGCATTTTCGGGGGCATCTCCTCCGAGATTTTCCATATACCCCTCTCCCGTGACAAGCTTGACACCGAGCTTTCGCAGCTCGTCAACACCGACGATCTCCTCCTCGGGCTTCATATCACGCCCCGTGATCCTTGCTCCTCGCTCCGAGAGAAAACGGCAAAGGGGTAAATTTGAAATTCCGAGACCGAGCACTTCGCAGGTGCCGTTTTTTATTCTTGAAATTATACCGTCCAAAACCCCATCCCCCCATTATGAATATCATAATATATTATACACCTTTTAACGCGTGTATGCAATAGTCTTCTATGTTAAATTTATAAAATTTACAAAATTCCCCTTTTCAAAAATATATTACTATGTTATAATATAAGATAAATAAATTTTACCGTTTCGGAGTTATTATGGCAACACACAAAAAAACCGAAAAATCAAAGCAATATAATGACCAAAGCATAAAATCCTTAAAAGGCCCGGACCGCGTTCGCAAGCGCCCCGGTGTTATTTTCGGCTCGGACGGACTTGAGGGCTGTGAGCATTCGTTTTTCGAGATACTCTCAAACTCGGTCGACGAAGCGCGCGACGGCCACGGTAATGAAATAAAGGTCACGGTCTTCCGCGATCACTCGATCGAGGTCGATGACCACGGCCGCGGCGTTCCGCTTGGCTGGAACGAGGCAGAGGGACGCTATAACTGGGATCTTATATACTGCGAGCTCTATGCCGGCGGCAAGTACGACAACAACTCGGGCGACTCCGCCTATGAGTTTTCCCTTGGTCTTAACGGCCTCGGCGCGTGTGCCACTCAGTACAGCTCCGAGTATATGACGGTCAAATCATATGACGGGTCGTATTGCCGTTCGATCAGCTTTAAAAAAGGCGAACCTGCATCGGAGCTTGAGGAGCGTGAGCTTGCCAGGGGCGAGCGCCGCACCGGTACCGTCATTCGTTGGCTGCCCGACCTTGAGGTGTTTACCGATATAAATATTCCCTCCGAGTTTTTTGCCGACACGCTTAAACGCCAATCGGTCGTAAATCCCGGAATTTGCTTTATTCTCAATGTTGAGCAGGAGGACAGGACCTTTACCGCGCAGGAGTTCCTTTATAAGAACGGCATCTCCGATTATGTTGCCGAGCTTGCGGGCGATACTGCGCGAACCGAGCCTGTCATTTGGCATCTTGAAACCAAGGGCCGCGACCGCGCTGACAAGGACGAATACAAGCTAAAGGCTGATTTTTCGTTCTGCGTTTCAAACACGGTCAATGTCCTCGAATATTATCACTGCTCAAGCTATCTTGAGCACGGCGGCGCTCCCGACCGCGCGGTCAAGGTCGCTTTTGTCTATGCGCTTGACAAATATCTTAAAGCCATGGGTAAATATAACAAGAGCGAGGGCAAGATCACCTTTGCCGACATCGCCGATTGCCTCATTTACGTCTGCAACAGCTTTTCCACCGTGACGTCATACGAAAACCAGACGAAAAAGGCGATCACGAACACCTTTATCTACGAGGCGATGACGGATTTTCTCAAAACAAATCTTGAGATATATTTCACGGAGCACCCTGCAGAGGCAGAGATATTCGCAAATCAAGTGCTTGTCAACAAGCGCAGCCGCGAATCCGCCGAAAGCACGAGAATAAACATCAAAAAGAAGCTCACGGGAACGATCGATATTGCCAACCGCGTTGAAAAATTTGTCAACTGCCGTTCCAAAGACCCCGAGATCCGCGAGCTTTACATCGTTGAGGGTGACTCGGCGCTGACGTCCTGTAAGCTTGGGCGAAATGCCGAATATCAGGCGATCATTCCCGTTCGGGGAAAAACTTTGAACTGCTTGAAAAGCTCATATGAAAAAATATTCAAGAATGAGATCATCACAGACCTTATAAAGGTCATCGGCTGCGGCGTTGAGATAAACGGGAAGGTCAAGGGCGATATTCCGCAGTTTGATATCAACTCTTTGCGCTGGTCAAAGATCATTCTCTGCACAGATGCCGACGAGGACGGCTTCCAGATCCGCACCCTGCTCCTCACGCTTTTTTACCGCCTGCTCCCCACTCTTATAAAAGAGGGTAAGATCTTTATTGCGGAATCTCCGCTTTTTGAGATAACCACAAAGGATAAGACGTATTTTGCATACGACGAATTCGAAAAAGCGAAGATCCTCAAAAAGCTTGAGGGCAAAAAGTACTCTCTCCAGCGCTCAAAGGGTCTTGGCGAGAACGAGCCCGACATGATGTGGCAGACCACAATGAACCCCGAAACGCGCAGACTTGTTTCGGTTGACCATGCCGATGAGGCGGCAACCGATTGGATATTCAATACCCTGCTTGGCGACGATCTGCCGGCAAGAAAGCAGTTTATAACCGATCACGGCTCCGAGTATGTCAAAGATGCCGATATTTAAGAGGTAATTTATGAGATTATATATAATTTTCGGTGTTGCGCGTATGTTAATTGACCGAGCAAGCCTTGCACCGTGGCTTGAATACACGCTTTTGGGACTTTGCATTTTAGCTTGCATGGTTGTTCCCTACCTGCTCGGTCAGCTTAATTTTGCTATCATTCTTTCAAAGAAGCTCTTTGGTGTTGACGTGCGAGATTACGGAAGCGGCAACGGCGGAACGACCAATATGCTACGCACGTTCGGTAAAAAAGCCGCGATCGTTACGCTCGTCGGAGATATGGGAAAGGCCGTTGTTTCCTGCCTGATCGGATATTTGCTCTTTGGCCGTCTTGGCGCTTTTATCGCAGGATTTTTCTGTATGCTCGGTCACACTATGCCTATAAAATACAAATTCCGCGGGGGCAAGGGTGTTGCCTGCGCCGCGGCTATAATACTTATGACCGACCTCGGAAACATTTGGTGGGTACCCACAATTTTCATTGCTTTGCTCGCGGTGTTTGCCGTAATAGCACTCGGACTTAAATACGTATCTCTTGCGTCCGTTATGTGTATGCTGATCTATCCGCTGATGCTTCACGAAATGGAAATGCTTATCGCAAACACAACAAAAGTAGTTATACAGGAATCGGGACTTTACGTTATTATCGCGTTTATGATGTCGGTGCTTATAATCTTCATGCACCGCGGAAACATAAAGCGGCTGCTTCGCGGTGAAGAATCAAAGCTCGACCTTTTCTCAAAGAAGAAGACACTTTACGAAGAATCAAAAACCGAAAGCGACAAAAAATGAACAATATCGAAAAAGCAACGGAGCTTTTGCTCGTCGCCGCATCGGCGCAGATACTGAAAAAAGCCGTATTTTCAAAGCCCGAGGATAAGAACATCTTGCGCGCAGTCGCAACCGTTCGTGAAATACACAATATTAACGTTTTGCAGATCGAAACATTCCTTACGGACAACAAGGCAATTCATAAAAATATGGCTATTGACGATCCGGCAAAGCTTTCCTCGCTTATGGAAAACTACCGTCAGGTCAACATAATAACCACCGCAGGTGACGCAGAGTACAGAAGATCCGCTTCGGGAAACGACACCTTGCTCGGAGACGGCAAGCTGCGACTTGCCATTGAGGGCGGCGTTGGCGAAAAATTTGCCGCTAAGAAAAACGACAACGCGAAAAATTATATTTTGAAGGGTGACGAGAAATTTCTCGTTTTACTCGGTGTCAGCGACAAGAACGGACGTCCGCACGACAAAAAGCTCCCAAAGCTCCGCCAGATCAACCGTTTTCTTGAGTATGTTCGCGATATCGAACGCCATCTTCCGACAGAGGGCGATCTCCATATATGCGATCTCTGCTGCGGAAAAAGCTATCTCTCCTTTGCCGTTTACTATTATTTCACTGCAATAAAGGGACGTCGCGTCGTTATGACGGGGGTCGACTTAAAGCCCGATGTCATCGAATACTGCAATTCCGCAGCGAAAAAGCTCGGATTTAACGGTCTGCGGTTCATTTGCGGAGATATTATGAAATTCTCGCCCGATACCCTGCCCTCTCTCGTGCTTTCCCTCCACGCTTGCGATACGGCGACAGATCTCGTTCTCGGCAAAGCGGCGGAATGGCAAGCAAAGGTCATTCTTTCTACCCCCTGCTGTCATCATGAATTGAATCACAGTATAAATTGCCCCGATCTCGCTTTTGTCACCGAGCACTCGATGCTCCGACAAAAGCTTTGCGACGCGGCAACGGACGCGCTTCGTCTAAAAAAGCTTGAAGCCGAAGGGTACGCCGTTTCGGCAGTTGAGCTTGTTGACCCCGATGATACGCCAAAAAACATACTTCTGCGAGCAGTCTTAACACATAAAAAGAACGCGGCGGTGCTTGCCGAATACGAGCGTGCGCGCGCATATTTACTCGGATTATGACATATATAAATGCTGTAAAATATATAAACGCACACGGGGGCGGTACGCTGTCACCCGAGCGCATGAGAATGCTTTGCCGATATCTCGGCGATCCGCAACGCTCCTTGCGCTTTGTGCACATTGTCGGCGGTCG
>SVSW01000029.1 GCA_015064095.1 Oscillospiraceae bacterium
GAATACTAAATATGGAAAAAAGAAAAGCAAATCAGTTGGCGGTATTGGCGATCGCCGTTCTGCTCGTGCTATCGGCGATACTCACGGCGATCAATATAATGCAGTACAATCAAAGATTGCACGAGGCGGAAAAGCTCGAAGCGGAGCGCGATAAGCTCGCGCGTCAGGTCGAGCAGATGCGGTATCGCCTCGATTCGCCGATGGACGATGAATATATAGCGAAGATCGCGCGCGAAAAGCTCGGACTTTGCTATCCCGACGAGATAATTTTTTACGGAGATATAGGAAAATAAAAGATGGTATACAGAGAATTTTGCGGACTGAAGCTTTCCGCGCTCGGTCTTGGAACTATGAGATTTCCAACAATCGACGGTGACGACTCGAAAATTGACGAGGCAAAGGTCGAAGAAATGTTCGCTTATGCGATAGAAAACGGAATAAACTATTTTGACACTGCGTACGGGTATCATCGCGGAGAATCGGAGCGAGTTGTCGGAAAGATGCTTTCGAAATATCCGCGCGAGAGCTTTTATCTTGCAACGAAATTTCCGGGATACAATATTGAAAATTTCAAAAACATAAGCGGAATATTCGAGAGCCAGCTTGAAAAATGCCTCGTTGATTATTTTGATTTTTATCTTGTACATACTGTCAGCGAAAACAATATAGATGCATATCTTGACCCCAAAAACGGTCTTTACGATTTTCTCGTTGAGCAAAAGAAAAACGGAAGGATAAAGCATATCGGATTTTCCGTTCACGCAACGCTTGATACGACGAAGCGTTTTCTCGAAGGCTTTGGCGATATAATTGAATTCTGTCAAGTACAGCTTAATTGGATAGACTATGATTATCAAAAGGCATCGGATAAGCTTGCACTCCTTGCCGAACGGAATATACCCGTTTGGGTAATGGAGCCGCTTCGCGGAGGAAAGCTTGCAAAGCTTGACGGAAAACACGAAGAAAGGCTTAAAGCTCTGCGTCCCGAGGCAAATATTCCCGAGTGGTCGTTTCGGTATCTTCAAAGCTTTCCTTCGGTGGTTGTCACGCTTTCGGGAATGTCCAATATGCAGCAGCTTGCCGACAATATAAGGACTTTTGAGAGCGAAAACCCGTTGACAGGTGAGGAGATAAACGAGCTTTATGATATAGCTCGCAACATGCTCGAAACAGTACCTTGCACCGAGTGCCGTTATTGCACCGAAAAATGTCCTATGGCTCTCGATATTCCGTCTCTTATAAAATCATATAATTCATTCTGCTTCAGCGGCTCTGTCAGCCGCGCAACGAAAGCGCTCGAGGAGCTCGCCGAGGATAAGCGACCTTCGGCTTGTATCGCATGCCGAGCCTGCGAGCAGGTCTGCCCTCAGACGATAAAAATATCCGAGGTGTTTGCGGATTTTACGGAGCGGCTGAAATGACGGAGGATCAAAAGCGAGCAAAGGAGGAGCTGATCGCAGGCGGATATACCTGCGTTATTTGTCGGCGCGACGAGATATATTGCGATACACAGCGCGGCGTAAAGCCACTTCTTGATATTATCGACAGCGGAGCGCGGCTTTCGGGCTTCTCTGCCGCCGACAAGGTAATAGGGAAGGCAACTGCATTGCTCTATGTCATGCTGGGAGTTTCTTCGGTCTATACTCCTGTTATAAGCGAAATGGCGCGAGATGTGCTGTTAAAAAACGGCATTGAGGTTTTTTATGACAAGGAGGTAGCGCGCATAAAAAACCGCACGGGCGACGGCTTTTGCCCGATGGAGACCGCGGTCATGGGCATAAACAAACCTCATCTTGCATATGAGGCAATTAAGAAAAAGCTCGCAGAGCTTGAAAAAATGAAGAGCAAAAAGGGGGAACAGTAATCTGTTCCCCTCTTTTTTAATGATCACCGTATTTTGCGGCAGAGCCGAGAGCCGATTCTATACGCAAAAGCCGGTTGTATTTTGCCACGCGCTCACCTCGTGCCGGAGCGCCGCTTTTTATATACGGAGCACTTGTTGCAACTGCGATATCTGCAAGCGTCGTATCCTCGGTTTCACCCGAACGGTGCGAAAGAATAAAGCTGTAACCGTGCTCCTTCGCAACTCGAATAACGTCAAGCGTTTCCGTAAGTGTACCTATTTGGTTCGGCTTTATCAGTATTGAGTTCGCCGCACCGAGCTTTATTCCCGCGAGCAGTCGCTTTGTGTTCGTAACGAAAAGGTCGTCACCAACCAGTCTTATTCGCGATCCGAGCTTAGCTGTGAGTGCAGACCAGCCCTCAAAATCCTCCTGATCAAGCCCGTCCTCGACAGAAACTATCGGGTACTCTGCTACAAGCTTTTCAATATAGGAGATCATTTCGGTACGCGTTTTGCGCTCGCCGTGCTTCGGCAGAGCATAAGAGCCGGACGGTGCGTCGTACCACTCGGACGATGCGACGTCAAGCGCAAGCTTAACTGTTTCTTCGTCGTATCCCGCCGAACGGATCGCCTCACAGATAAGGGATAAAGCGGTTTCATCGGAATCGAGGTCGGGTGCAAAGCCGCCCTCATCACCAACGGTCGATGCAAGCCCGCTCTTTTTGAGGATAGAGCCAAGTTTATGATAGATCTCGCTTCCGATCCGCATAGCCTCGGTGAAGCTCTCGGCACCAACGGGCAGGATCATAAATTCCTGTATTTCCACATTGTTTGAAGCATGCGCGCCGCCGTTTAAAATGTTCATCATCGGTACGGGCAGGCGATAGGTATCTGCTCCTCCGAGGTACCTGTAAAGCGGTACTCCGTAAAAATTCGCCGCCGCACGGGCTGCCGCCAACGATACGGGGAGAATTGCATTTGCACCAAGGGACGACTTGTTGTCCTCTCCGTCGAGTTCGATCAGAACTCGGTCAAGCTCGGACTGCTCGCAGGCGTATATTCCCGCGATCGCAGGGGAGATGCGGCGGCAGACGTTCGATACGGCATCGAGCACTCCGCGCCCGCCGTAGCGCAAGGCATCGCCGTCACGTTTTTCGTGGGCTTCAAACGCTCCGGTGGACGCACCGGACGGTACGCTCGCAACACCTACCGTTCCGTTAGTCAAAAAAACAGTTGCCTCAACAGTGGGATTGCCGCGCGAATCGAGAATTTCCCGCGCACAGCACTTTAATATCTGCGGTTTATTCATAATTTTACCTCACTTCGGAATATGGTAACAGTATTTGCAATTATAGGTTGGGATATGCAAAGAACTGCCCAAAGGGCAGTTCCTTTTATTTTTTGCTTGACTTTTTGGATTTTTTGATGAGCCCTTTAAGCTCGGAAATGAATGTATCGGCATCGGTGAACTCGCGGTAAACAGAGGCAAAACGAACATACGCAACATCGTCCAGCTCTTTAAGCTTTTCCATTGCCATTTCACCGATCTCGGCGGTCGTGACCTCCTGTTTAAGGTCGTTCAAAAGCTCAGATTCGATCTCGTCCGCTATCGTTTCAGGGTTTATCGGGCGCTTTTGGCAAGCCTTATAAAGTCCCGAGAGCAGCTTCGATTTATCAAAAAGCTCCTTTGAGCCGTTCTTTTTCACAACGGTTATTTGCATGGATTCAAGCATTTCAAACGTGGTGAAGCGCTTTTGGCATACAAGGCACTCGCGGCGGCGGCGAATACTCGCTCCGTCAGATACAGGACGCGAGTCTATAACTTTACTGTCGGGGTGATTGCAAAAAGGGCATTTCATGTTCTTATCTCCTTAAATCTTATCAAGAAGTATTTTAGCATACATTTTGATATTTGTAAAGAGATTTTTACAATATATTGTAGCTGTTCAGTTCAAGATCGCACAAAACATCGTCAAGCACATAGGGCGGGCAACACCCCTGAGAGATCAGCAGAAATGCATTTTCCGCGTCCGAGCGCGAGCTGATAATTCGCGCCTCGCATAAATCCGATTCACTTACAGTGATACAGTAAGCGCAATCCGTTTCACTTGCAAACTCAAAAAGTCCGTATTCGATGATGCGTCCCCCGGCGCATACCGATTCGCGGCGAACTCTTTTAACTCTTTCGATTTCGAGCCTGCCTTCAAATATTAAATTGATCTTCATTTTCTCCCTCCAAGAATTTTTTGAAGCTGCTTATATTATAGCATCAAAAAAAATCGAAAAATTTAGTATTCACGGGGAAAATGCGTGTATTTTTACAGAAATTACCAATTGGCGACTGAATAAGCATAATATTAAATATATTTTTACATTAGTAGCGATTTTAAATGTAATTATAAGTTATATAATGCAGAATTTTGAATATTACCCTTATATTACAGCTGGACGGAATATGCCGAATATGCTAAAATTTTAATGAATGATACGATTTTATTCAAAAAATAAGAAAATTTATACGGAGAAAAAATGAAATTAAACAAAAAGCGCTTTCGGGACTGCGTTGAGGAGCTTTCTGCGCCCGCCACCACGGCACTTATCTTATGTCTGTCACTAACCGTGATCGCGCTGATAAGGCTTTTTGTCGGAATGGTCACGGATTTTATTGAGGACCCCATATACGTGCTTTTAACATATCCCGAGCTTTTTGAGTACATACTTATGAGCCTGACCTTGACATTCGGCGGTGCGGCACTGATAGATATCACGGTGAGGGAGCAAGGCTGAAACGAGCGTATTCGGGCGATAAAATTACATTTTCGGGGTTGAGATCCTTGATTTTTATGAATTCCGCGTTGGCGAGTATGATCTCGGCACTTGATTTTGGTGCTACGATCATGGGATCCTTTGATTTCGGCCCGTGAGCGCCGAGTATCAAATAATCGCTTTCGGCGATAGCAGAACGCGCCTCGGGCGCGGCGTCACCCTCAAAAAACGAAGATCCGATATAGACCAATGATCTTTCGCCGCAGGTGACGGAAAAGCCGACTTGGGCTTCAACGGAGCGATCGAGCTTTCGATAAGGAAATATCATAAGCTCGTTTTCTTTAAACAGCTTCATTGCCTCGCCGCGGCGATATATGATCGCCTCAACGCCGGCGGCTTCGGCTATTGAATAAAGCTCGCAAAAAATTTTATATTCGCTTTCGTCTTGCGGCTCGGGCAGCCAAATTGATCGGATTTTGCAGTTGTCAAAAAATCTCTTGACCGCCGATGATTGGCGGCTATGATAATGCGTGAGTATAAGCACCTCAAGCTCTGTCGCCTCGTGCTCGCGAAGAAGAGCTTTTGCAGAGGAAAAGCGCGAATAATATCCTTCTGAATTGTCGATCAAGACAGATGTGCCGCACTCGGAAAGCAAAAATATCTCGCCGTTCTTTTGGCAAAGATAGGATATATCCGTTTTGCCGTAATTTTGATCGGTGTAGATACCGAGGCAGATGCAAAACGCAATCACGGACAGAACGGCAGGCGCGAGAACAAGTATTTTGTGCTTTAATTTTATCACAAGCAAGATCACCGTGGTGATCACGAAAAGGCAAACGATAATACCGGCAAAATCATATTCAAGGGAGAGAACAGTACCCCGAAATTCGGAAAAATATTCACTCACGGAAAGTATAAGCTTGGCAACGGCCGCGGCAAGCTTTGCCGAAAGCCCTGCTACGGCGGGCAATATAAAAGAAAAAAGCGTAGTCATGGCGGAGAAAAATATCAAAGGCACGGTTAGGGGTGCCAGGATAAGATTCGTCAAGGGCGATATTAAAGATATCTCTCCGAAAAAGAAGCATGAGAAAAAGATGACCGAAAGATTTGCGATCACTGTCACGGCGATTGCCGAAACAAAATATTTAAGTACGAGCCGAGCTTTTATTTTAAGCGTTCCGTCAACCCTTTTTGCCGAAAACAGCTTTGATATGTACGGAGAAAATATAATTATCCCGAACGTCGCAAAGAACGACATCCAAAAGCCTATGTCACACACAGCCGTCGGGGAGATGAGAAGTATTAGGAAGCCTGCAAAAAACAGGGAAGTGATCGAGTCGCCGTGCGATCGCAGGATATAAGTAAGATAAACCGCCGCGATCATAATGACCGAGCGAACGGCGGAAAGCGCAAAGCCGATAAGTGCAAGATAAAAAACCAGCAAAATGGCAAGCAGCACGCATCTTACGGATCTCTTTATTCGGAGCATTGAAAGGAAAAATTCGGCGATCGCGGCGACGATAGCCATATGCAAGCCCGAAAGCGCCAGCAGATGGGACGTGCCGCAACGGGAGAAATCGAGCTCTGTTTTTTCACTCACTCCCGAACGGTCGGCGAGAAAAACGGCGGCGGCAAGATCGCCCTCCTCACCGCCGACAATGCGGGAGAGGCGCACCGAAAGCTCGTTGTTAAGATCGAGAAACCAAATTTCTGGAGTGACGATATTTCTTTCGATGATCTGAAAGTCCTCCTCCTCTGAGGTGATTACCGCCGTTATCCCGTCTGCAAGCATACTTATTTTGTGCGAATAGCCGAACGTGTCGTCCTGCGGCTCGCTGATGCTTGCACGCATCTCAAAAAGATCTCCCGGCACAAGACTGCCCCGATATTCGCAAGTGAGATATGCAAGCTTTTCAACTTTTACTCCATCGATCGAAACGACCCGTACGGTATATGACGTACAGTAGTCGGAATAATATGAAGTATCCGTCACGAGGGCACGCACGGTTTTGTTATCGCCGTCGTGCTGCCGCATTTCGGCATATCCGATATCAAAGCATATGTAAGAAGAAGCAATACCGAAAACAAGTGCCGAAACCAGCAGAACAGGAATAAAAGAAAAGCTTTTCCTGATCATAAAAAATATAATAACAACCAAAATTGCCCCGGCAAACACCGCGGCAAGTAGCAGCTTGACATTTCCCGCGAGGAAAAATCCTGCGGTTGATGAGAGCATAAAAAGAGCGCAAAAGAGAGAAAACGGGCGGTTCTTGAAGATCTCCACTGGTATCACTCCTTTGCATTTTTTTTATATTTTATATCAAAATCCGACTTTTTTCAACCCCTTTTTATAAAATGGAATCTTTCACACAATTTTTTATGGTACGATTGACAAAACATAGGGCAAATGGTATAATTTAATTAAGAAAAAGAGTGCGATAAGGCGGTATTCTTATGTCTAAATTTTTTGAATTTTCAAGCCGTATCTACGGTGAATTAACGGGCTTTTATTCTTACGGATACAGAAAAAACGTCCCCGGTGTTTACATTAATGAAGCGATAGCCGAAAATTTCGGAATTCCCTGCGGAATGATGTCGGAGGACGCGCTTCATGATTTTGTTATGTGCTCCACCGGCGGCGTCAACGGCAGAAGGATACGCCACGGAGACGGTCTGCTTTTCAAAAAATCAGACGGCTCTTATGTTACCGTGACATACGAGCCGATGAAAAAGGACAGGGGCGGCTATGTTCAGGAGCACCGCACAAAGCCCTCACAGTACAAAAAGCTTTCGGATCTGCCGAATTTTTCGCAGCTTTTGACTAATGCCGAATATCATTCAGGCTGTATCTTTTGTGCCGTCTCTATAACGCCTTGTGAAAATCGCGGCAAGGTGTTCGATTATGCCTGTATTGCAGAGTTCTTTGATGTTTTGCGCAAAAGCCTTAAAAAGCCGGCGATACACTGGATCGGAGAGCGAGATTACATAATAATGATAAAGCCCGATGAGCTTGATGAATTTTCGAAGCTTTGCGAAATGCCCGTTGCAGCGGACGGATACGAGGTCTCGCTTTCTGTGACCCGGGTGATCCTGCCGGCAGAGGAAACCGCCGATGAGCATGAAAAAAAGCTTGAATTTTGCGCCCTGAAGCTTCGTTCGGGAATTGTCGGCGGGGAATATATCTTCTCCCGTCAGGATTACGAAAAATATCTCGCTTGCCCGAAGCTCCACGAGATATTGGGTGCGATCGACAGCGGCGAGATCGCATTTTTGCCCGCAGTTTCGGTCAAAACCGCAAATGTGAAATATTTTTATGTCGTACCTAAAAACGAGGAGCTTATTTGCGCATGCAACCAAGCAGGCCTTGATTCGGAGCTTGACCTAATGCTTCTTTCTTCGCTTAGGGAAGGCCTTGCGTGCGGCAAGCTGCCAAAACTCAGCTATTGCGTGCCGCTTCGTTCAAACCACACGGATACGGCTACGATCGCGGAGCTTTGCGCGGCAACCGAGGCGGATATTTATATTGAGCTTCGATCCCGTGCAAAAAGATACGAGGAAGACCTCGCCGCACGCGCAGATAAGATAAAGTCCGCAGGGGCGATCCCCTCTATATCGTCAACGGAGGCGGAGCTTTGGTCGCTTGACGGGCTGCGCCGTATGGGCTTCTCGGTCATAAATACGGTGTCAAATGACACCGAAATGATTTCGGGAACTGCGGATCTTTGCCGTACGTTCGGGCTTGATTGCGCTGTCTATTACGTTGATAGCGATGAGGAATTTATAAAAATGCGCCGCTTCGGCGTTGATATCTGTGCAGGAAAAGTATTCTCCGAGCCGATCGAGATACCGGATAAGACGCTTTTTGCCGAGCCGCATATAATTTTTGATGAAGAACCCGAGCGCGAACCGAAACCGAAGCCGTTTGATCTGTCGCGCTTTACATCGAAGGTGATCTGCCGAGTTTTATCCAAAGAAATAAAAGAAATTACCGCACCGCGTGACCAAACGGTACTCGAACCGACCGAAAAGCTTGACCCGATCGAGGGGAGCGATCTTGAACCGCTTGAATACGAGGAGGGCATCGGTGCAAAGAAAAAACGCAAAGAGGCAAAGACCGAAAAAGCTAAGAAAAAGCTCCAAAAGAAAGAGATAAAAGCCGGAAAGCTCAAAAAAGAGAAGCTTGAAAAGAAATAAAAAAGCAGAGCAAGATCCCCCGAAGGTCATATGACCTTCGGGGGTGCATATTTTTATTTCAAAAGGGGTAAAAATCCAGGCGGGAAATTACCATAAATTTAGGGGTTACATTTCTTTTCACTACCGATTATAATGTAATAATAAGGAGGAATAAAAATGGAACTTATACTTATCAGTGATAAAAAGCTTAAAATAATGCTATCGCCCGAGGATATGCGGGCATATGAGCTTGACTGCGAGAGCGTTGATTATGATAATACAGAAACTCGGCGCGCATTTTGGAGCATACTCGACGAGGCTAAGCACCAAACGGGATTTGACGCTGCGAGCGAGCGGGTATATATTCAGCTTTATCCGTCGCGCGAGGGCGGCTGTGAGATGTATGTCACGAAGGTCGGGCTTTTGCCTGCCGCTTGTCGGGCTCAAAAGCGAGGAATGCTGCGCGTGGCTTCGGAGCGCAGTCTTGCGTACCGCTTTTCTGAGCTTTCTTACATGCTTTCGGCTTGCCGCGAGCTTTTGAGGCTTGGGTTTGCAGCTCCGTCGGAAGCTTTTTTCGGCAAGGACGGGTCGTATTATCTTTACATAAACGGCGTTCGGGGCTTTTCCTTACCCGATGAGCTTGAATTTATGTCCGAATTCGGTGAAAAGCAGGACGCGGAGCGTCTGCGAGCTTATATAAGCGAGCACGCAAAAATTATTTGCGAAGAAGATGCAATAAAAACTCTCGGCGCACTTGCATAATCGGGGAATATATGGTATAATTTTCATGGATCGGAGGGTGGTCTATGGAAAATTTGAATGAACTTCGCGCACGGTGCGAGGCTTGCCGAGCTTGCTCACTGTGCCAAACGCGCACAAACTGCGTTTTCGGAACGGGCAGTGAAACTGCTGATGTTATGTTTGTCGGCGAAGCGCCCGGCGAGAAGGAGGACCTTTCGGGAGTTCCTTTTGTCGGCCGCGCAGGTCAGCTTCTCGACAGATATCTTTATGCCGTAGATATTCCGAGAGAGAGCGTATATATTGCAAATATTTTAAAATGCCGTCCGCCGAAAAACCGAGATCCCTTGCCCGAGGAGGAAGATGCGTGTATCGGCTTTTTGCGCGAGCAGGTCAAGATAATAAAGCCGAAGGTGATCGTTTGCCTCGGCAGGATCGCCGCCATGCGCCTTATAAAGCCCGATTATAAGATAACAAAAGAACACGGCGAATGGGTCAAAAAAGGCGATTTTCTTATGACTGCGGTCTATCACCCTGCGGCACTTTTGCGCGACCCGAATAAAAAAGAAGAAATGCTTGCAGATATGCAAAAAATAAAAGAAAAGCTCGCAGAGCTCAGTGAGGGTTAAAATGGAAAGACTTTTAAAAAATGCAGTGGTAGGACAGTCCGGAGGACCGACGGCGGCGATAAATGCAACCCTTGCAGGTGTTATTCGCGGCACAAAGGAGCACCCCGAGGCAATAGGGACCCTTTACGGAATGAAAAACGGAGTTGAGGGCTTTCTTCTTGAAGACCTCGTTGATCTGACGGAGATGTTTGACAGTGAGGACAAGCTCTGCGCCCTTGCATACACTCCGGCGGCAGCGCTGGGCTCATGCCGCAAAAAGCTCCCCGATCCCGAAAGCGGAGATCCGATATACGAGCGCATTGCGGAAATATTCGAAAAATATAATATAGGATATTATTTCTATATCGGCGGAAACGACTCGATGGACGCCGTTGCAAAGCTTTCCCGTTATTGCGGAGCGCACGGAATAGACGTTAAGGTCGTCGGCGTGCCGAAGACGATAGATAACGATCTTTGCGGAACGGACCACGCTCCGGGATACGGCTCGGCCGCAAAATACATCGCCGCAACCGTACAGGAGATAATCCGCGATTGCGCAGTCTACCGCGTGCCTGCCGTCACGGTCGTTGAGATAATGGGACGTGATGCCGGCTGGCTCACGGCGGCAGCCGCACTCGGCCGTACCGTCAACGGTGAGGAGCCGGATCTTATATATCTGCCCGAGCGCGTTTTTGATATGGATAAATTCTTCGATGACATAAAAGCGGCGCAGAAGCGTCACCCGAATGTCGTTGTTGCGGTTTCCGAGGGTATCCGCTTTGCCGACGGAAGATACGTCGGAGAGGGAACTCAAAGCGGTGTCGCCGATGCATTCGGTCACAAATATCTTGCAGGAACAGGCAAGATGCTTGAGCTTGCGATCAGAGATGCTATCGGCTGCAAGGTGCGCTCGATAGAGATAAATCTTCCTCAGCGCTGTGCGGCTCATATTCAGTCAAAAACCGATATTGACGAATCTCTCAGCGTCGGAAGCGCGGCTGTTTCAGCCGCTGTCGGCGGTGCAACTCGCGTTATGATGGGAATTGAACGCGTTTGCGATGCTCCGTATGTTGCAAATATCGTCGCGTCGGATATCAATAATATCGCAAATCAGGTACGCACCGTTCCTGACGAGTATATAAACGCCGAGGGCAACGGAATAACAGATGCCTGCGTTGCATATCTTTTGCCGCTGATCGCCGGCGAGACCTATCCCGAATATAAAAACGGACTGCCCGTACATTTTATTATAAAATAAGGATAAAAATATGAAAATTGCAGTTATAACCGGCGCATCGTCGGGAATGGGACGCGAATTCGTTACGGCTCTTGACAAGCAGAAGGAATTTGATGAGCTTTGGCTCATCGCGCGCCGCCGTGAGCAGCTTTTGGAGCTTGATAAGGAAACTCGCGCAAAGGTGCGCGCGATTCCGCTTGACCTGACCAAAAAGGAAAGCATTGAAGAATACGCGGCTTTGCTTGAAGCGGAAAAACCTGAAATTTCAGTGCTTGTCAATGCCGGAGGATACGGAAAATTCGGCACGTTTGAAGAAATGAAGCTCGATGACCTCATGGGCATGATCGACCTCAATGATAAGGCGCTCGTCGCAATGACATATGTCAGCCTGCCTTACATGGTTCGCGGCTCGGAGATCTATCAGCTCGGTTCGCTTTCGTCCTTCCAGCCCGTGCCGTATATCAATGTTTACGGTGCATCAAAGGCTTTCGTTTTGAGCTTTACGCGCGCACTCAACGTTGAGATCAAGAAAAAGGGAATACGCGCCATGGCGGTTAGCCCCGGCTGGGTCAAGACTGCGTTTTTCGACCGTGCAGTGGTTGACGATACGATCAAATATTACAACCGCTTTTATACGGCGGAGCAGGTCATTAAGCGCGCGCTTTCCGATATGAAAAAGGGAAAAGACGTTTCGATCTGCGGTTTTCCCGTTCGCGCACAGGTTTTTGCCACAAAGCTCCTGCCTCATAAAATCGTCATGAAGATCTGGTGCCGGCAGCAGAAAAAATGATATAGGGGGCTATGCCCCCTATATATTTGCACAAAATCACGGTGTGCCGCCGCAAGATGTTTGTTTTAATTTTACTTCGGCTTTTTTTCGATGCGTATTGACAAAAGATTTTTTATGTGATATAATAGTTCAGTTAAAAAATCTGGTTGATGCAGATGATCGACGGGATCAAAGAGGTTTTCCGGCAATGCCGGAGGTTTAGTCTTGCCGATTATCGGTGAGACTTTTTTCATAGGAGGCGTTTTTTTATGACTAATATGATAAAAAAAGCTAATCTCCGACTCGCCTCGGATATTTCCTTGGGTGAGTGTTTCTCTATTGACGAAATTAAAAAATTCGATAATGAAAATATTGTTTTTCTTCCCGGCTTTATTGATGTGCATGTGCATTTCCGTGAGCCGGGTTTTTCTTATAAAGAGACCATGAAGACAGGCGCGGCAGCTGCGGCGCGCGGAGGCTACACCGCCGTTTGCACCATGCCGAACTTAAAGCCCGTGCCCGACAGTGCGGAGCATCTTGCAGAACAGCTTGAGCTTGCGAAAAACGCTTGCGTTGATATTTACCCGTACGGTGCGATCACAGTCGATCAAGCAGGCGATGCGCTTTCGGACATGGACGGAATGAAAAACGGTGTTATCGCGTTTTCAGATGACGGCCGCGGCGTTCAGAGTGACGAGATGATGCGAGAGGCGATGATAAAGGCAAAGTCGCTGGGGAAAATGATCGTTGCACACTGTGAGGTCAATTCGCTGCTCCGCGGCGGCTATATTCACGACGGAGAGTATGCAAGATCGCACGGACACCGCGGCATTTGCTCTGCAAGCGAGTACGAGCAGATCGCTCGTGATATTGAGCTTGCACGCGAAACGGGCTGTGCATACCATGTATGCCACATTTCAGCAAAGGAAAGCGTTGAGCTGATACGCCGTGCAAAGCGCGAGGGTGTCAATATTACCTGCGAAACGGGACCTCATTACCTTGTGCTTGATGACAGCGATCTTCAGGAAAACGGCCGATTCAAAATGAACCCGCCGCTTCGCTCAAAAGAGGACAGAGAGGCTCTTGTTGAGGGAATGCTCGACGGCACGATAGATATGATAGCCACGGATCACGCGCCGCACTCGGCGGAGGAAAAATCGCGCGGACTTGAAAAGAGCGCGTTCGGAGTGGTAGGCCTTGAAACTGCATTTTCGGTTATGTACACGCACTTTGTGAAGACCGGAATTATCACTCTTGATAAGCTCGTTGATCTTATGTGCAAAAATCCGAGCGAAAGATTCGGAATAACGGCGAAAAACGATTTTTCGGTGTGGGATCTCTCGGTCAAATATACTGTCGACCCGAGCGAGTTCGCCTCAATGGGTCGAGCAACGCCGTTTGAGGGCGCGGAGCTTTACGGACGCAATCTTGCAACGGTCAAAAACGGAAAGATAATTTATAAGGTTTAATATAGGAGAAAAGCTATGGCAAAAAGAACAGACATCAAAAAAATTCTGATAATCGGATCAGGGCCTATCGTTATAGGTCAGGCGGCGGAATTTGACTACGCCGGTACACAGGCTTGCCTTGCACTTAAAGAGGAGGGCTATGAGGTCGTTTTGGTCAACTCAAATCCCGCAACGATCATGACCGATACGGCGATTGCCGACAAGGTCTACATGGAGCCTCTGACACTTGAATATATAGCAAAGATCTTGCGTTATGAGCGCCCCGATGCTATCCTGCCGGGTATCGGCGGACAGACGGGACTTAATCTTGCCATGCAGCTCGAAAAGAAGGGAATTCTTAAAGAGTGCCATGTTGAGCTGCTCGGAACGAGCTCGGAGAGCATCGAGCGCGCTGAGGACCGCGAGCTTTTCAAGGAGCTTTGCCAGTCTATCGGCGAGCCCGTTATCCCCTCCGAGATAACTTATGATCTTGATCAGGCAAAGGCGGCGGCAGAAAAGATCGGATATCCCGTTGTTCTGCGCCCTGCATTCACCCTCGGCGGCACCGGCGGTGGCTTTGCAAACGACGAGGACGAGCTCATTGAGATCGGAACGAATGCGTTTAAGCTTTCTCCCGTCCATCAGGTGCTTATCGAAAAAAGCGTTCGCGGTTATAAGGAGATCGAGTTTGAGGTCATGCGCGACTCAAACGACCACGCGATAACCATCTGCGGAATGGAAAATGTCGATCCCGTTGGTGTTCATACGGGTGACTCCATAGTTGTTGCTCCGATTATGACCCTCTCGGATCACGACCTGAAAATGCTCAACGACTCTGCGATAAAGCTGATCAAGGAGCTTAAGATCGAGGGTGGCTGCAACGTTCAGTTTGCACTCAATCCTCATACAAGCGAATACTATCTTATCGAGGTCAATCCTCGCGTTTCGCGCTCGTCGGCGCTCGCATCGAAGGCATCGGGCTATCCTATCGCACGCGTGACGGCAAAGATCGCCGTCGGCATGTCGCTTGAAGATATAAAAATCGCAAATACCAATGCGGCATTTGAACCGTCGCTTGACTACGTTATCGCAAAGCTTCCTCGCTTCCCGTTTGATAAATTCACCTCCGCACCTAACACTCTCGGCACGCAGATGAAGGCGACGGGCGAGGTCATGGGTATAGGATCGAATCTTGAGGAGGCTCTCTTAAAGGGTATTCGCTCGCTCGAGATCGGCGCTAATCATGTTTACCTTTCAAAGTTCGACAATATGTCGATTGAGGAGCTTGAAGAATACATCAAAGAGTTCCGCTCGGATAATATTTTCGCGATAGCGGAACTGATCTATCGCGGTGCGGCCGTTGAGCGTATTCATGATATCACGAAGATCACACCTTATTTCCTTGAGGCGATCAAGCGCATTGTCGACATGGAGGAAACTCTCCGCGTCAGCGTAAATGACGTCAACGTTCTTCGCGCCGCAAAGGAAATGGGCTTTGGAGATAAGTATATCGCCCGCATGTGGAAATGTAAGGAGAGCGAGGTCTGCGAGCTTCGCCATAAAGCGGGGATCACGCCCGTGTTCCGTATGGTCGACACTTGCCATACCGGAGCGTATATACCTTATTTCTACTCGTCATATCACGGCAAGAATGCATCTGTTCTCACGGAGAAAAAGAAGATCGTTGTGCTGGGTGCCGGTCCTATCCGTATAGGTCAGGGCGTTGAGTTTGACTATTCGACCGTTCACGCCGTAATGACGATAAAGAAAGCAGGATACGAGGCAATTATCATAAATAATAACCCCGAAACCGTTTCGACGGACTATACAACTGCCGATAAGCTCTATTTTGAGCCGCTGACGCCCGAAGATGTTATGAATATAATCGAGTTTGAAAAGCCGGAGGGCGTTATTGCGTCGCTTGGCGGTCAGACTGCGATAAATCTTGCCCAGCCGCTTTACGACCGCGGAGTTAAGATCATAGGCACGGATTGCGCCGCTATCGATAAGGCAGAGGACAGAAACGAGTTTGAAAAGCTCCTCAATGAGCTTGATATTCCGCGCGCAAAGGGACGCGCTGTAACAAAGATCGAGGACGGCGTTGCCGCTGCGGCCGAGATCGGATATCCTGTTCTCGTTCGCCCGTCGTTCGTTCTCGGCGGACGCGCTATGCAGATAGTTGCAAACGAAGCCCAGCTTCGCCACTACCTCAAGACTGCCGTTGAGATAGATGAGGACAAGCCCGTTCTCGTTGACAAATACATCATCGGTAAAGAGGTTGAGGTCGATGCGATCTGTGACGGACGCGATGTTTTCGTGGCGGGTATCATGGAGCTTGTTGAACGCACAGGCGTTCACTCAGGTGACTCGATATCGGTATATCCTCCTTTCTCGATCAGCAACAAGGTAAAAGGAATAATTCTTCAGTATGCAAAGAAGCTCGGTCTTGGAATCGGCATCGTCGGCCTTTACAATATTCAGTTTATCGTCGATAAAGATGACAACGTTTTCATAATCGAGGTCAATCCGCGTTCGTCCCGTACCGTTCCTTTCCTCTCAAAATCCACGGGTTATAGCCTTGCCGACATTGCAACGGAGGTAATACTCGGCAAATCGCTCAAGGAGCAGGGAATATTCGATATTTACCCTGAGGAGAAAAAGAGATGGTACGTTAAAGTGCCGGTGTTCTCGTTCAATAAGATCCGCGGACTTGATGCTTATCTCTCACCCGAAATGAAGTCAACGGGCGAGGCGATCGGATATGACGACAAGCTCAACCGCGCAGTCTACAAGGCGCTTCAGGCATCGGGCACGCATATGCAGAATTACGGCACGGTATTCGCCACCATCGCCGATTGCGATAAGGAGGAGGCACTGCCACTCATTCGCCGCTTCTACAACCTCGGATTTAATATCGAGGCAACAAAAGGAACTGCGAAATTTTTGAAAGAAAACGGGATCCGTACTCACGTTCTTCAGAAGATCGGCGAAGGCTCGGACGAGATCCCCGAATCTCTGCGCCAGGGCCATATCGCTTACGTTATCAACACAAGCGACCCTGGATCCTCCGGAATCAACCGCGACGGCCACGAGATAAGAAAATACGCCACCGAAAACAACGTGACTATGTTCACATCGCTTGATACCGTTCGCGTTCTTCTCGACGTTCTCGATGAAACAACTCTCCGCATTTCAACTATCGACGCATGATGAAACAGGGAATTTTTAAGATAAAGGAAAACCGCGCGCTGACCGATAATGTCTTTTTAATGAAGCTTGCGGGTGACACCTCGGCGATCACCGCATCGGGTCAGTTCGTGAATATTGCGATCGACGGGCTCTTTTTGCGCCGCCCGATCTCCGTTTGCGACCGAGAGGGTGACACGCTCACGCTCATTTATAAGGTCGTCGGTCGCGGAACGGAGCAAATGAGCAAGATGGCGGCAGGCGAGGAGCTTGACGTTCTCACCGGGCTTGGAAATGGCTACGATCTGACGGCGGCAGGGGATACCCCTCTCTTGATCGGCGGAGGCGTCGGCGTTCCGCCCATGTATATGCTCGCAAAGGAGCTTAGAAAGCAGGGAAAAAAGGTACGCGTTATACTCGGATTTAATAAAAAGGACGAGGTCTTTTATGAGGACGAGTTTCGCGCGCTCGGCTGCGATGTCGCGGTGACCACGGTTGACGGCAGCCACGGAACAAAAGGATTCGTCACAGCCGAAATGGGCGAAAATTACAGCTATTTTTACACTTGCGGTCCCGAACCGATGTTAAAGGCGGTCTATGCCGCGAGCAAGACCTCGGGTCAGTTCAGCTTTGAAGAAAGAATGGGCTGCGGCTTCGGCGCTTGCATGGGCTGCTCGTGCAAAAC
>SVSW01000030.1 GCA_015064095.1 Oscillospiraceae bacterium
TATATTATCGTAAATTCTTCTGCCCTCGCCGACTGCGGAAACGATGGTCGCAAAGTTGTCGTCTGCGAGTATCATATCGGCTACGTTCTTTGTGACGTCAGTGCCCGTGATACCCATTCCGACACCGATATCGGCGTTCTTTATGGACGGTGCGTCGTTGACACCGTCACCGGTCATGGCAGTGACCATTCCCTTCTTTTTCCAAGCCGTGACGATCCTCGTCTTGTGCTCGGGCTGAACGCGGGCATAAACCGAGTATTTTTCAACAGCGGTCTCAAATTCCTCATCGGAGATATCGTCAAGCTCGGCTCCCGTGATCGCCTGGGAGGCATCGGTAATTATTCCGAGCTGCATTGCGATCGCAACGGCTGTGTCCTTGTGGTCGCCCGTGATCATGATCGGGCAGATACCGGCGGATCGGCACTCGTCGATCGCGGGCTTGACCTCGGGACGCACGGGGTCGATCATGCCGACAAGTCCTATAAAGCAAAGCTCACATTCAACGGCCTCACTCGTATACTCGTCGGGCTCGGCGGCAAGCTCCTTCTTTGCCGCGGCAAGCACGCGCAAGGCTTTATCTGCCATCGCCTTATTTGCCGCGAGAATATCTGCGCGGATCGCATCTGTAAGCTCAACTGCCACTCCTCCGACAAGCGCCTTCGTGCAGCGTTTGAGCAGCTCATCGGGCGCACCCTTAGTGAACTGAATGAGTGCTCCGTTCGCCGATTTATGAACGGTCGACATCATCTTTCGTCCGGAATCAAACGGTACTTCGCCGACGCGGACGAGCTCGTTCTTTTGAGTATTCTTCGGCATATCGACGGCCTCGGCGTAATTGACGAGAGCACATTCGGTCGGCTCGCCGACTGCGGTTTTTGCCTCTTTGTCAAACTCCGCATCGGAGCAAAGCGACATCGCATTTGCAAGTAGCTTTTCGTCATCGCCGTAGTGATCGACGACGGTCATTTTATTCTGTGTGAGAGTTCCCGTTTTATCGGAGCATATGATCTGCGTGCAGCCGAGAGTTTCAACCGCCGTGAGCTTTCTTATGATAGCGTTGCGCTTTGACATATTCGTAACACCGATAGAAAGAACAATGGTCACAACGGTTGCAAGGCCCTCGGGTATCGCTGCAACGGCAAGCGAGATTGCTATCATGAACGACGAGAGTATCGACTCAAATCCCACACCGTTACGGATCAGCTGAACGCCGAAAATAACGACGCATATACCTATAACGAGATAAGTGAGTATTTTCGAAAGACCTGCGAGCTTGATCTGAAGGGGTGTTTTACCCTCCTGCGCCTGAGCGAGCGCGTCTGCGATCTTGCCCATTTCGGTATCCATGCCGGTAGCAACAACAACGGCTTTTCCTCGTCCGTAAACAACAGTCGAGCCCATAAACACCATGTTCTTGCGGTCGCCGAGTGCAACGTCGCCGTTCGCACCGGGGGTGAGCGCATCGACTTTTTTATCAACCGGAACGGATTCACCCGTGAGTGCCGCTTCCTCTATCTTCATCGATGCGCACTCAATAATTCTTGCGTCCGCAGGAACAGCGTCGCCCGCCTCAAGCACGATAATATCCCCAACAACGAGATCTTCACTGGGAACCGTTATCTGATGACCGTCGCGAATGACCTTAGACTGTGCCTTTGACATCTCCTGCAAGGCTTCAATGGCTTTTTCCGCCTTGCTCTCCTGGAAAACGCCGAGGACAGCATTGATAAGAACGACGGCGAGGATTATCACAACATCAGTCGGAAATTCCCAATGACCTGCCGCAATTCCGTTATAGATCTCAACGCCTGCGGAGATCGCCGCGGCAACGAGCAGAATGATCGTCATCGGCTCTGCCAGCTGCTTGAAAAATCTTCTTATGAGGGATTCTTTTTTGCCCTCAATGAGCTTGTTTTTGCCGTTTTTCTCAAGTCTTTCTGCGGCTTTTTCGGCACTTAATCCGTTGCTTCCGCTTTCGACCTCGTTCAATACGGCATCGGTCTTTTCGAGATAAAATTTCATCTCACGTGGATCCTTTCCTTGTTTTATTTTGATATGCTTATTTTTATCAAAAAAAAACTTTTGCAACCGCGAAGGTTGCAAAAGTCTTGCCTTTTTATCAAGCAGATGACCGGACCTTTCGGTCGTGTTGTCGATCATCGCAAGCGTTTTTCACGCTTGGCTACTCCCTTTTACCTGATTATTTTAACACAATTATCTGTGCTTGTCAAGCATTTGCCTAAATTTATTCTCCGGCAACGCTCATATCGCGCAAGAATGCCGCAGGCGATCCGATAACGGTATAGCTTCCGGGTGCGCCGTACTCGATCTTATCCGAAAGCGCGACTATATCGATCAGCAATTTAAAGAAATTGCCTGCAAGAGTGAAGTTCTTTACAGCATAAGTTTTTTTGCCGTTCTCTATCATATATCCGGCGCTTTCAAGCGAGAAATCGCCCGTTACGGCGTCCGTGCCTGCGTGCAGACCGTTAAGATCCGTGATATAGATACCGTTTCCCGCAAGCTTGCAAAGCTCGTCTGTGCTTTTATCCCCTGCCTCGATGAAAAAAGCGTATGGGCTTATTCCTACAGGGGCATCATAACCGCCCTTACTTGCATTTCCCGTACTCTCAATACCGGCTTTTTTTGCCGTTTCAAGATTATAAAGCAAGGTCTTGAGCACACCGCCGTCAATGACAGTCTTTTTGTGCGCCGCAACTCCCTCTGCGTCAAAATTCGTGATAAACGGCATGCCTTCTCTCATCGGATCGTCAGTCAATGTGACGATATCCGCGGCAACCTTCTCTCCTTCCTTGCCGGCAAGAAGCGAAAGTCCGCTTTGTGCCTGCTTTGCCGAAAACGCAGGGGAAAATACGCCGAGCAGAGCGCGCATTTGCTCCCCGTCGATCACGACATTGTATTTACCCGACGGGATCGATCTTGCGCCGAGCTTTCCGACAGTCTTTTTGACAGCAGACACGGCAAGCGCCTCGATATCGGTATCATCGGAATACAGCTCTATCTCATATTCGCTTTGAGATTCATCTCCGTCCTTAATAACGGGCATCGAATAAACCAAAGACGCGCCTGCCGCGCGGTAAAGATCAAGGCCGTGAGAATTGCTGATATAAAGCTCACCGTATGATGTGACGGCGGCGCTCTGCGTTCCGTCCGTCACGCGCGCATCTGTGCCATATGTCTTTTTTTGTATATCGAGCGCAAGCCTTTTAAGCTCACCTGCACCCTTGGGAATATATTTTCTTTTGGGAAGCGGCTCATATTCCTTTGAGCCTGCAAAGATCTCACCCTCTGTTTTTTCGATGATCTTTGCGTTTTCCGCTGCGCGAGTAACGAGAGCTCGCAGCTCTTCCTCCTCAAAAAGCTCCGTTGCGGCATAACCTATCTTGCCGTCAACCTTGCAACGGAAGCAAAGACCGACATCGGCCCCCGAAGAAAACGAGCTTATCTCGTCCTTCAAGGTCTCAGTGGATATGGACGTTCCCTTGGCATAATAAAGCTCGTATTCCGAAACGGAACGAATCTTGGCTTCGTCCTCTATTATTTTCTTAATATCAACGAATTCCATATTATCTTCCTCCGACCGTAATGCTCGAAACGCGGATCAGGGGCTGACCGACGTCTGTCGGCACGCTGCCGCTGGAGCTTCCGCACATTCCCTGCCCCATATCAAGATTTTGACCTACCATGTCAATATCCATAAGGATCTGTGAGCCGTTTCCGATAAGAGATGCGCCGCGCACGGGCTCGCAGATCTTACCGTTTCTTATAATATATCCCTCGCTGACAGCGAAATTGAAATCGCCCGTTAAGGGGTTTACAGAGCCGCCGCCCATGGATTTTGCATAAAGTCCGTACTCTATCGAAGCAATGATGTCCTCATTTTTGTCAGGTCCGTTGTCGATATAGGTGTTGGTCATGCGGGAGGTTGGCTCAAATGTATAGTTCTGGCGGCGCGAGTTGCCCGTCATTGCCATACCCATACGGCGCGAGCCGAGACGGTCTACCATATATTTTTTAAGAATACCTTTTTCAATAAGAACGTTTCTCTGTGTTGGATTCCCCTCGTCATCAATATTTGTCGAGCCCCACGCATTCGCGATCGTTCCGTCGTCTATTGCAGTGATCTTTTCATTAGCTATCTTCTGCCCGAGCTTGCCGCACATCTGCGATGTTCCGATGCCGACCGAGGTCGCTTCAAGGGAATGTCCGCAAGCCTCGTGGAATATAACTCCGCCAAATCCGTTCTCAATTGCAACGGTCATCTTGCCTGCTGGGCAATAATCGGCTTTGAGATTTGTTATCGCCTGCCTTGCCGCTGCAAGACCTATCTCCGAGGGGGGGAAAAGCTCGAAGGTCTCAAGCCCCATGCCGCGTCCCGGCCCGTAAAAGCCCGACTGGTTTTCACCGTTTTCAACGGCGGTGACAGAGGCTGCCATGCGCGTGCGCAAATGTCTGTCACAGGTCAAAAGCCCCTCTGTGTTTGCTATCTGAACGGTTCTGTCAACAGTAATAAGATTTGCGATAACCTGCGAAACGCGCGCATCGTATGCGCGCGCGGCGGAGTTTGCCTCGCGCAGAAGATCCGTCTTGTATTTCATTTCGGCTGTTGACGGCACTATCGAAACGGGGTGAACGTTCGGAAATATCTTTTCAGTCAAATGAACATTTCCGAATTTTGCGGCATCACCGACAGCCTCTGCCACCGAGCGCGCACAGGCCAAAAGCCCGTTTCGCGTCACATCGGAAGTGGACGCAAAAACCGTATTTACTCCGAAAAACGCGCGTATACCGACGCCCGAGATCGTGGTATCGGTAACTGCATCTATTTTGTTATCAAGCAAGCGTATGCTTCCGTTCCTTGTTTTCTCGCAGAAAACCTCCGCAAAATCCGCGCCGGTCGAGACCGCAATACCCAGTATTTCTTCAAGCAAAGCTCTCTGCATAAATTCCTCCGTTAATTCTCGGCGCGTTCGCCCAGAATATTTCTGTATTTCTGATAAAAGCTCTCAAAATATCCGCCGTCAAGCGCTTCTCTGATCTTTCTTGTCAGTTCATTGTAAAAATAAAGATTATGAGTGACGGCGAGCTGCATACCTACAGCCTCCTTCGCCTTTATAAGATGACGAATGTAGCTTCTGCTGTAATTTTTGCAAGCAGGACACTGGCAGGTCGGGCTGATCGGCTTCGGATCTTTGGCGTAGCGCTCGTTTTGAATATTGATCTTGCCCTCCCACGTGAAAAGATTTCCGTGGCGCGCATTTCGCGAGGGCATGACGCAATCGAAAAAGTCGATACCGCGGTGGACCGCCTCAAGAATATTAAGCGGCGTTCCGACGCCCATAAGATATCTCGGCTTGTTTTCGGGCATATAAGGCTCGACCGCATCGATTATACGGTACATATCCTCCGTCGCTTCGCCGACGGCAAGGCCGCCGATCGCGTATCCGTCGAGATCGTATTCGGCGATAGTTTTCATATGCTCGATGCGAAGATCCTCATAAGTACTTCCCTGATTTATTCCGAAAAGCATCTGATCTTTATTTATCGTATCGTCAAGCGAGTTAAGACGAGCCATTTCAGCCTTGCAACGAAGCAGCCAACGCGCAGTTCTGTCGCATGATTTTTTAACGTAATCGTAGGGTGCGGGGTTTTCTATGCATTCGTCAAATGCCATGGCGATAGTGGACGCAAGATTTGACTGTATCTGCATACTCTCCTCGGGGCCCATAAAAATGCGCTTACCGTCAATATGAGATGCAAAGGTCACGCCTTCCTCGGTTATTTTTCTGAGTGAGGAAAGCGAAAACACCTGAAATCCGCCGCTATCCGTGAGTATGGGGCGATCCCAATTCATAAATTTATGCAAGCCGCCCATATCGTGGATCAGGCGGTCGCCCGGTCTTATATGCAAATGATATGTGTTCGAAAGCTCCACCTGACAGTCAAGCTCGCGAAGAAGCATGGTGTTAACTCCGCCTTTTATTGCCGCGCAAGTACCGACATTCATAAAGACCGGTGTTTCGATATCGCCGTGTACGGTATGAAGCACACCTCGGCGCGCTTTTTGATCCTTTTTTTTCAGTTCAAACATAAAATTTCCCATTTCATTAATATTTATCCCTACAATTATATCACATTCTCATACTTATTTCAATAGCGCAACAAAATTTATCGGTAAGCTCTTAACTTTTCGCTTCGGATATGTTATAATAGAGCTGTTGAAGATCATAACGGAGAGATTGGCATGAAAAAACAAAATGAATACAACTTTTTAAAAGAACAGTTCAAGGATCCCGACGGGCATTATCGCCTCGCCGTCTTTTTTGATGCACAAAGAACCGATGCAGCGCGCGACGCGGCAAATTTCGTTCGCTCCTGCGAGGCTCAGGATATCGGCTGGGTCATACCCAAGATCTCCGATGACAGATACCTTGAGCCCGGTGAGCTTCAGCATTTTCGCCATACATATGCCGCAATGCTTGAAGCGGCTCGCGAAAAGGGGATCAAGATAATCTTCAATGTTGAAGGAGCTATCGAAGATGCACTTCTTCGGGAGGAGACGGAGCGCGGCGAAAATCTCATGCGCGCAAAACGCCTTAACCGTCGGGAATATCCCTGCTCTCCCGACGAGGATATAAAAATAAATCTGCCGAAGGTCGGTGAGATCATGTCTGTCGTCGCAGTCCGCGAATTCGACGGTGAGCTTACGGATCTTCGAAAATTTGCAAATGACGGTGTTCTTTCGTGGCACGTTCCGACGGGAAACTGGACAGTCCATATCTACACCTGTACAGACGAAACAGATGTGAATTATGTCAACACCCTGTCATACGAAAGCTCAATGACGTTTATCCGCCGCGCATACTCACTTTTTGAGGACATTTTTAAGGAATACGAAACGCGTGAGCTTGATCTTATAACATATTCAAACGTGGCGTTCTCGACGAAAAACCGACATGACTGGGATCCTTCCTTCAACCGGATTTTCGAGGAAAGATACGGATACGATCCCTCTCCCTATTATCCTTTGCTCTTTGCAACGATAAATAAGGAGGCATCTCACATAAAAGCTCAGATGTTTGAGTGCCGCGCCCGTATGCTTAAAGACGGCATGATGCGCGCATACGCCGATTTTGCAAGCGAGAAAAAGCTCAAATGCTTCGGCAGCCTTGCAGAGCCCAAGCTCTCTGCTTGCTCGTTCGTCAACGGCGACGCGATACTTGCAACGAAATTCGCGCCCGGCGCGCTTTATGACCGCGCATATATGTACGGCACGAACTCCGTTAAAATTGCGGCAGCCGCATCGTATAATTTCGGAAACGACCATGTAACATGTGAGCTGTTCCGTGACTATTATAAAATTTCAAAGCAGATAATGTACCGCGATATGCTGAACGCATTTGCTCGCGGAGCAAACATAATGGCGGCTCACATGCCGAAGATCGAGGAGGACTCGCACACAGCGCCGATCCCGTTCGTTAAATCCGAGACCGCGCCGACATGGCAGGGCGAATTCGCGTTTTTCACCTCGCGCACGCAGGCGCTTCTGCGCGGTGGCGATCATATAGCGGATATTGCTCTTTTTTATCCGATACATTACATTCATTCTAAGGTCAATATATATGACGATCCTCACTTTGAGGGCTTTGAATACCCTGCAACGCCGGACAATGTTGACTATATGACGGTTATAAACAGCATATCGACATATGCCGGACATGACCTGACGGTGATACACCCCGACTCGGTTGAAAAAAATCTTTACGTTGAAGGATCGCGCCTCGTACTTGACAACGGTAAAAACAAAGAGTATTTTTCCGTTGCGGTCTTGCCGTCAAGCAAAATGATAAGCCTTGTATGCGCGCGCCGCTTGCTTGAATTCTTTAATGCCGGCGGAAAAATAATAGGTACGGGCGAGGTCCCCTCAATGGCATTTGAATATGACGGAACAAAGAGCGCCGACCGAGAAGTAAAAGATATTATGGATATGATCTTCGGCCATGACGCAAGAAGCGAAAGCATAATGCGCGACTACTCATACAATAAAAACGAAAACGGCGGAGAGGCATATTTCCTTTATTTTTCAAAAACCTCGGCAGACGGCACGAACATGGTGTCGAGCCGCCAGATAAGCAACGCGCTTTCCGCTTTTGATATCGCATACGATATTTATCTTCCGGGAATGCCGCGCTTTGAGGCGACGGGTGCACTCAATAACGCATACAAGGAATTTGTGCGACTTGGGCTTAATACGGCTATCCCCGGCGGCGGAATGTTAAATCATATACACAAGCGCCGCGGCACGACCGACATATATTATTTTTCAAACACCACAGAGTGTGACTATAATCATACAGCACTCCTTCGAGGTAAGCTCTCACCCGAGATCTGGGATCCTCACAGCGTCACGCAGAAAAAGATACCCTGCTCTTATGTGATGAAAAACGGCGAGATATACACACAAATAGATCTATGTCTTCCGTCCTCAAAATCGCTTTTCGTAATTTCCGATTCAGCCGAATAAAGAAGATCCCCACATCGGGCACAGCCTGATGTGGGGATTATTTTAGGATAGCTTATTTCGCCTGCATGTCCTTTTCGTACTTCTCGATCATCTTCTTGACCATCTGACCGCCGATGCTACCAGCCT
The DNA here is from genome assembly GCA_015064095.1 of Oscillospiraceae bacterium. Lineage (GTDB taxonomy): Bacteria > Bacillota > Clostridia > Oscillospirales > CAG-272 > RGIG3994. The sequence goes on from SVSW01000030.1 coordinate 8,672, forward strand.
GACGGGAGGTAAGATCGCCGTTGTAGCCCTGATTGAGAGTTACGCCGACCTCGTTAGCAGCTTCCATCTTGAACTGCTCGAGAGCCTTCTTAGCATTCTTATTTGCCATGATTATTCTCCTTGTTGGCACTTATGCGCCCTTAAAATCTATGATTAATTGAGCTCGCATTCGCGTGCTCTGTTATTATTATCGTCGATAGGAGAGCTTTTATGAATGGCAATTTTTTGATTATTTTATCAGATCATCTCGGATATAAAATAAATCAAAGCAAGATGCAAGGGATAAAAAACATAAAATAAATATTTCATTTTGAGCTTTCCTCGCTTGCCCGAATAAAGGAGCAAAAGCGGTATCGAAAACAGCGCAAAATTTCTGTATCCGCCGTTGACCAAAATGAAAACGAGCAAGCATAGGCTCATGGTTATAACGCGCACGGGAATTATGCCGAGCCTGCGAAGCGCGAAGGGCAATTCTTCTTCACTCTCGAAAATGCTCGCAAAAACGGGCACCATACAGCCGAGAAATCCGTAATCGACCTCAAAAATTCTAAAAAGCATATACGTCCCGACAAAAGCGGCAAAGAAAGCGGCTATCGCGCCAAGCTTTTTCAAATTTGAGCTTTTCTCAAAAATGACGGTCTTTTTCATATACTGCAAAGCATAAATGCACAAGATCGACAGCGAGAAATTGACCAAAATGCCCATTTGAAGGCTTGAGCTTGATATGTAAAATACGATTTGACATACCGCGGCAAGCCCAAAAATTCCGAGAAAATATCGGAGCTTGTTTTTTGTATATTTGCACCCCTCGGCGATCATAAAGGCATATATCGGGAACGAAAGCCGCCCGATCACGCGAAGCGCCGTGATTTCGGGAAAAAGCATAATACCGACGTGATCTATAAGCATAGTCAGCGCCGCTATTATTTTGAGCATATTTCCGTTTAAAAATCTTATATTTTTCATTTTTATCAAAGAGAAGCGGCAGAGATCTGCCGCTTCATTTAGTTTTATTCAGCCATTATTTTGAACATTTCGACAGCTTTTTCATAGTCCTCGCTGTGCGAGCCGCCGCAGCCGCCGAAAACGGGCTCGATGCGCAAGCAAATGAGCGTATCCTTCGGAAGCTTTCCGATACCGTTCGGATCGTTTTTATAAAGCGCCGTTTCGCAGAGCTTTATCGCATCGTAGGAATATGCAGATAATGGAATGTTATCGCCAAACACCGAGGAAAGGCCAACGAATACCCCGTTTCCTCTGTATGCTTCGTAAACCGCGGGATCAAGCAGATAAAGCAGATAATTCCCTGCTCCGATATGGCTTCCGAGCGATTTTTGAGTGTCTGCCGTTATGCTGTTATATCGGTCGATCTGCCGATTGATAAGGCTCAGTCTTTCTTCCTCATCGTAAAATATTCCGTTTTTATTTTCTTCGGCAATATATGCATTCACGCTCTTTTCGGCAAGCTCCTTTGCCTGCTCCTCGGTATAATACGAAAGCATATTAAGTCCGACGCCGTTTGTGCCGACGGAAGAAGGCTCGATCTTCGAGAGCGTTTCGGTCATTTCTTGAGTTGCTGCGTCCATCGGGTCAAAAGAGCCGACATAAAGTAAGCTGATATCGATCTTTGGCTTTGCAAAGCACGACCAAACGCAAACGCCGATCACAAAAGCAACGAAAAGCGAAACGATGACCTTCCACTTATGGTAATACCAAAAGTTTTCAAGTGCCGCAGCCCCGGTGCCCTCGACCTTTATATCATTTTCGGGTATTTTATTATCCATATCAGTCAAGCGGCTTCATTGTGGGGAACAAAAGGACATCTCTGATCGAGGCGCTGTCGGTCAGGAGCATGACAAGTCTGTCAACTCCGAAGCCGAGGCCGCCGGTCGGTGCAAGACCGTATTCAAGAGCCGTTATATAGTCATAATCGACCTGTGCCTTCGTATCCGGATCCTTTGCGCGACGCTCTGCGACCTGACGCTCGAAGCGCTCCTTTTGGTCTATCGGATCGTTAAGCTCCGAGAATGCATTGCCGAATTCGGTTGCGTTTATGAAATACTCAAAGCGCTCGGTGAACGCGGGATCGGAGGGCTTGCGCTTTGCAAGCGGGCTGATCTCAACGGGATAATCGTAAATAAACGTGGGCTGAATGAGGTTTTCTTCGACGAATGCGTCAAAGAATTCGGCAAGGATCGCTCCCTTTGTGGGCACTTCGGGAAGAGCTACGTGCTTTTCCTTTGAGATAGCGATCGCTTCTTCGTCCGATTTGATCTCACCAAAGTCAACACCCGAATATTTCTTTACGGCCTCAACCATGGTCATGCGCTCCCAATGGGAAAGATCAATCATCTGACCCTGGTACGGTATCGTCAAAGTTCCGCACACCTTTTGCGCAACAGTCTTCATCATTTCCTCAACAAGATCCATCATACCGCGAAAATCGGTATATGCCTGATAAAGCTCGATCGTTGTGAACTCGGGGTTGTGCTTTGTATCCATTCCCTCGTTTCTGAAAATGCGTCCGACCTCGTAAACCCTGTCCATTCCGCCGACAATAAGACGCTTAAGATAAAGCTCGGTCTCAATACGCAGAACCATGTCCATATCAAGCGTGTTATGGTGAGTGAGGAACGGACGGGCAGATGCGCCGATCTCAAAAGGTGTGAGTATCGGAGTATCGACCTCAAGGAAGCCCTTTCCGTCAAGATAATGACGGATCTCGGTAAGTATTTTAGAGCGCTTGACAAATGTATCCTTGACCTCGGGGTTCATAATGAGATCAACGTATCTTTGGCGGTAGCGCATATCGGTGTTTGTAAGACCGTGGAATTTTTCCGGCAGCGGAAGGAGGGACTTTGCAAGCATCTCGATCTTCTGTGCGTGAACGGTGATCTCGCCCATACGGGTGCGGAAAACGAAGCCCTCAACGCCGATGATATCGCCGATATCCCATTTCTTGAAATCTGCGTATACGTCTTCACCGACATCATTGATGCGGACATAGCACTGGATCTTTCCCTTTCCGTCTGCAATAGAAATGAAGCTCGCCTTACCCATAATGCGGCAGCTCATCATTCTTCCGGCAATTCTGACGGTGCGAGGCTCAGCCTCATCGGAAAATTCAGCCTTTATATCCTCGGAATATGCGTTAAAATCGTATTTTACCTTCTCAAAGGGGTTGTTGCCCGCCGCACACATATCGGCAAGCTTTTCGCGTCGTATACGAAGTATCTCACTGAGCTCCTGCTCGGTTACTTCCTCTGCGACCTCGTTATTAATATTCTGATTTTCTGACATTTTTATCTCCAATTAATGATTTCTCGCGACTTCGCGAACTTCTAGGTGAAGCTGACCTGCGGGAGTATCAACAACGACCTTTGAGCCCTTTGCCGCCTTGCTTTCGACGAGAGCCTTGCCGATGGGCGACTGATCCGATATTTTTCCGTTTGCGGGATCTGCCTCGTTTGAGCCAACGATATGATATTCGATCTCCTCATCGTCCTCTATAATATAAAGCTTAACGGTCGAGCCGATGCTGACGACCGATGTATCGATCTTGGTTTCATCGATTATCTCAGCGTTTGCGATGAGCTCTTCAAGCTCCTTGATCCTCGCTTCGGTCTTTGCCTGTTCGTTTCTTGCCTCATCGTACTCGGAGTTCTCCGAAAGGTCACCGAAGGAACGCGCAGTTGAAAGATCACGCTTGACCTCCTCGCGCTTGACGTTCTTTAAATAATCAAGCTCGTCCTTTAATGCCTTGAAGCCCTCTTGTGTGTAAAGCTTTCCCTTTGTTGCCATGGTATTTTCTCCTATAATAAATTAATTATTTTTCAAGTGCTGATATTGCCGCTGCTAGCTGATTGTCGAGCGACTGATTTTCATCGAGCAGGCTGTAAACATTGACTTTTCCTGCCGTGTCCGAAAGGGCTACCTCGTATCCCTTATCGGGTGATATGCCGATGCCGTGATAGTTGTCCGAAAGCGGCGGATAATAAAACGCCGTCGTCATCTTGATCGCACCGGGAAGACCGTAAGTCTTAAGCGGCATGATGGATTGCATACAACCCTTGCCGTATGTCGTTTCACCGACTACCGTTGCAAGCCCGTAATCCTTCATTCCGCAGGTAAAAAGCTCTGCTGCCGATGCGGTATTGCCGTTTGCCAGTATTGCCGCAGGATAATTTCTGTATTTGCCGATATTCTCTTTTTTGATCGAGCAGCCGGCATATGCGCCGCTGTATTCCGCGGGTTCGCATTTTCTCGTTTCCATATTATCTTCGCCCTCATCTCGGTAGCGAGTACGAATGATTATATCGCCCTCGTTATAAAATAACGAAAGAACAGCGGAAACGGAATTCAGATCTCCGCCGGGGTTGTTGCGCACATCGTATACGAATTTTTTGCAGCCCTGTCCGATAAGCTCCTCCATTGCGGTTTCAAACTGTGTCGGAGTTGTCAGATCGAACTCAAGGATCTTGACTATCCCGACCGTCGGATCTTGCGTGCTTACGGCGTACATAACGGAGCTTGTGATATATTTTTCTCTTAAAACGGAGAATTCGACAGCCTCACCGAATTTTTCATCTCTTACGACCGTAAATTCACAAAGCGTGCCGGCGCTGCCCTGCAGCTTTTTCATGGCAATATCGTATCCGATATCGGATACCTTTTCCGCCTTTTCCCCGATGCCGACGGCAATAATAAGATCGCCTGCCTTGAGTCCCGCCTTAATAGCAGGTGAATTCGGCATGACCGAGATTATCTCTATGCAGTTATATTCTTTATTTTCGGTCACCGTAATTCCGATGCCCTGAGTTTCTCCGCTGTTGCTCGCATTAAGCTCGGCGTATTCTTCTTCGTTATAGTAATATGCATATTTATCTCCGCTTTCCTCGGCGTACTGCAAAACTATCAGCTTTGCAAGCGCCTCATCGTCGAGCTCGTATCCGTAATACGAATAGCTTTCGAGCATACGCTCGACGACCGACGGCAGATCAGCTTTTCCCCCAATGCCCGAAAGATCCATGCCCTGCAGCCCCGCACAAGAGGCGAAAGACATCAAGAACAAAAGCACACAGGCGAGCGATATTAACCTTTTAAACATGAAAATTCTCCTAAAAACAATATATTTAGGATATGAATAATATTGTCAAATTATGCAACATAAGCGAAACGGGAAAATCCCGTTCCGCTTAGTATATTCAGAATTTGATAGGCTTTGAATTGAGATATTTCTTAACCATCAGAGCGACCTTAAATGTGATCGCGTGCTCGAACTCGCGCAGGTCAAGGCCCGTGAGCTTACGGATCTTGTCAAGACGGTAAACGAGTGTGTTTCTGTGGACAAAGAGCTTTCTTGAGGTCTCGGACACATTAAGATTGTTCTCAAAGAAGCACTGAATGGTCATAAGCGTCTCTCGGTCGAGCGATTCAAGCGAGCCCTTCTTAAAGACTTCCTGCAAGAACATCTCGCAAAGCGTGGTCGGCAGCTGATAAATAAGGCGGCCGATACCGAGATTTTCATAACTTATTATGTTCTTCTCCGTCTCAAAGACCTTTCCGACATCAAGTGCGACCTGTGCTTCCTTGTATGCACGGGCGAGATCCTTTATATTGTCAACGGTGGACGAAATACCGATAGACACCTTTGTGTAGAATTCCGTCGAAAGAGTATCGGCAATATTGGTTGCGATCTTTTCAACCTCTTTCATTTCGGTTTCGGGCTTGACGTCCTTGACAAGCACGATATCGTGCTCTCCGACCGAGATAACATAGTCCTTAGACTTGTCGGGGAACATATTTTGGAGCATCTCAAACGGCATCATATCCGTTTTTCCGTGGAATTTAATAAGGAAAACTATTCTCGTTTCCTCGGTGTTGAAATGAAGCTCCTTGCTCTTTATGTAAATATCGCTGGGCAAAATGTTATCGAGAATAATGTTTTTGACAAAAGAACCCTTGTCATACTTTTCGTCGTAAAGATTCTTGATATTTGAAAGTGCAATAGAAAGAAGCTTTGAGGTCTTTTCGGCGTTTTTATCCTCACCCTCAACAAAAGCGACGTACTCGGCCTTAGCACCGATACCTATGGGACGGTATGTATAACCGCCGACAGTGACGATATCCGCGCTATATGCAAGCTCCTCGCGAACTCCCTGCTTGATCTCTCCGATCTTGACAAGATCTGAGCACGCAATAATAACTCCGTTTTCGTCTATAACGCCGATGACTCGGTCGATAGCCTCCTTCATTTGGTGGATAACGCCTTGAAACAATCTGTTAGACATTTTTAGCCCATTCCTTTATCATTTTTTGCTTTGTATATACTGACCTATATTTTACACTATTTTTTGTGATTTTTCAATAGGTCTTTTAATATTTTTTCTAAAAATCCGATATTTTTTATGTTGAAATTGCACTATGGCAACAATCATTTCTCAAATTTTGTTATTATTGCTCCCATTGCAAATATCGGTGCGGTTTCGGTGCGAAGTATGCGCGGTCCGAGCCCCGTCATGATCATGCCGGCTGATTTTGCAGCTTCCGCCTCGCGCGCAGAAAAACCGCCCTCCGAGCCGATAACGAGTGAAATACTCTTGCCTTTGATGCTTTCGGGAGAAAACCTTTCCAGCACATCTGAAAGAGAAACCGTGCCGTCACCCTCATAACAGAAGATCGCAAGCTCTGCTTTTTTAGCTTCATTTATCATTTCTTCGAAGCTCACAGCCCCGCGAACGTGCGGTATCATTCCCCGTCCGCACTGCTTTGCAGCCTCGGCGGCAATTTTGTTTCTTCGCTCGGATTTCTTTTCTTCCGTTTTTTCATCGGTTTTGGCAATGCAATGCTCCGAGGTAAAAAGCCTTATTTCGTAAGCTCCGCACTCAACGGATTTTTGAATCACGCTGTCAAGCTTGTCACCCTTGGGCAAAGCCTGCCAAAGCGTGAGGCGGAACGGCGGTTCACCGCTGATCGGGCGTTTTTGGGTTATCTCTGCCGTAACGGTGTCGGAAAACTCCGTTAAAACGCAATCATACTCGAACATTTCTCCGTCGCAAGCGGTGATATGCTCGCCCTTTGCCATTCGGAGCGAACGCGAGATGTGGAAAGCATCATCACCGACAATGACGATGTTTTTTTCGCCGATTTGGCTTTTGTCAACGAAAAATCTCGGCATATTCCCTCCGCGTTCAAAATTTAGTGTGAGAGTATTGTACTACATAATAACCAAAATGTCAATCACTTTTTCGTCATTTTTACGGCGTTTATGTAAAAGTTTACAAAAAAACACGCCTTGTTTTATAAAAATTTACAAATAAAGAGCAAGCGCTCAGGCGCGCTTGCTCTTTATTTTATTTGGTCATTTTTTCCTGCTTGATTTTTTTATCGATAACGTGGCGTGAGGCAAGCTCGCGGTGAATATCCTCAAGCGAGATGCCCATCTCGATCATAAGCACCATAACGTGATATGCAAGGTCGGCTATCTCATATACCGTTTCCGCTTTGTCATTTGCCTTTCCCGCAATAATGACCTCGGTGCACTCCTCGCCGACCTTTTTGAGGATCTTATCGATTCCCTTTTCAAAAAGGTACGTTGTGTAAGAGCCCTCTTTTTTCTCCGACTTTCTGCCCTCGATCAGCTTCATTAAGCTTTCGAGTGAGAATTCATGAAGCTCATCACTCTCAAAAAGCGTGTTTTCAAAGCAGCTCTCCGTTCCGAGATGGCAGGCGGGGCCGTCGGGCTCGACAAGGACTGTCAGCGCATCGTAATCGCAATCGGCGGTGATCGAAACTATGTGCTGATAATTTCCGCTTGTTTCTCCTTTGAGCCAAAGCTTCTGGCGCGAACGCGAGAAAAAGCAGGTCAGGCCCTTTTCGATTGATATATTAAGGCTTTCCTTGTTCATATATGCGAGCGTGAGCACCTTTTTCGTGACAGCATCGACGACTATCGCGGGGATCAAGCCCTTTTCGTCAAATTTCAGTTTTTCAATATCGAAATTTATCATATTAACCTCTTATTTTTATACCGTTTTCGGCAAGTATTTTTTTAAGCTCGGGGATCTTGACTTCTCCGAAATGGAAGATCGACGCGGCAAGCCCCGCATCAACATCGGGCAAGGTCTTAAAAAGAGTGACAAAATCTTGGGCAGATCCCGCACCACCCGATGCAATAACGGGAACGGAAACTATCTCGCATACGGCTTTCAGCATAGGAAGATCGAAGCCGCCCTTGACACCGTCTGTATCTATTGAATTGAGCACGATTTCGCCTGCTCCGCTTTCAACCCCGCGGTGTATCCATTCAAGCGCGTCCATGCCCGTGTTTTCGCGTCCGCCCTTTGCGAAAACGCAGAATTTTCCGTCAACACGTTTGACGTCAACGGACAAAACAACGCATTGATCTCCGTATAGCTTTGCAGCTTCGCCGATTAGCGAGGGGTCGCGTATCGCACCCGAATTAACGCAAAGCTGCAAAGCTATACGGAG
>SVSW01000031.1 GCA_015064095.1 Oscillospiraceae bacterium
TCAGCGTCGCCTTCCATCCAGATCTTCGAATCCTTAATGATAATTTCATCGGAATTCGTATTGCCCAGGGTAACCAAGCCGTTAATATCCGCATCGGTTATGCTGAGCTTTGCCAATTCGCTGATTTTTATAGAGCCTGTAACGGTTGCGCCGTTTACCGTTATCGTTCCGACGCCCCCGGTGGTGTTAGAGTCTTTTCTTTCAATTGCGTTCTTCGTTGCCGATGTCTGCAAAACGGCATCGCCACTAACGTTGATTGCAACCGTTCCGCCGTTTGAGTAAATGCAAACGCCGCCTGACTTGACTGTTGCTCCGGTGATATTGATCGTTGCGTTGGTTTGACCGTTTGTATTGATCGCAGATGATGTTCCCGTATTCTGAACGGTCGTGCCTGCACCCGAAACATTGAGCGTAACGTCACTCGCATCGAACCTGACCATACCGTCTGTTGCGGATCTGACGACACTTCCGCCGTTTATATTGACGGTCGAGGCGGTCTGTATTCTGATTGCGTAATTCGACGTGCCTTCGATCAAAGATCCGCCCTTTACCGTGAGGTTTGCACCCTGGAATACGAGCGCGGGGCCAGAGGACGATATGATCTCGCAGCCGTCTACCGTAAGGTCTCCGTTGACCGTGAAGCCCACCGAGGAATCGGTATTAGTCATATCAACGGCAATACCGCTGCCGGGAGCGAAGGCCGAAAGGCTGCCGCCCACAAGTGTTATCTTGCTCGCGGCGAGGGTTACATTAACCGCGTCAGCGGTCAGAGTTCCCTGCGCTGCTACGAGCGAACCCGTAAATTCAACGTTCGAGAAATTCTCGACCGTGCCTACAAGGGTTGTAAGATTCAGGGCCGAGCTCTGCGTGAGCGAGCCGCCCGAAATGTTCACAGTAGTGTTCGAGGTGCCGAAATTGAGAACGCCCGTGATTGAGCCGCCGGTCATAGTGAATGAGCCGGTGCCCGCCGAGCCTATTCTTCTGATCGCGTCCGTTCCCGCCACCGTTTCGATAACGGCATTTTCACTGACGGAAATATCAAAATCCGTTCCGCCGTTGGCGTAAATGCAAACTCCGCCGGACTTAACCGTTGCGCCGTCGGTGATATTGAGCGTTGCTCCGTTATTTTCGTTTGTGTTTATGACGCACCCTGTTGCGGTGTTCTCAACACGCGTGCCTGCACCGGAAATATTGAGCGTTACGTTCGCTCTTTCGAATCTGATATGGCTGTCCTTTGCGGACATTACGGTGCTTCCGCTTTCTATATTGACAATCGCGCCTTCCTTTTCTATTCTGATCGTAAAGCCGGATCCGGAGGACGTGATCTGAGAACCGTTCCTGATCGTAAGAGTGCCACCGAGGAATTCGATAGCGTGATTACCTTCGGCAGGTGTGAGTATGGTGTTATCGAGAGTAAGATCGCCGTTAGCGAGCATGGGTGCCGTGCAAGCGAGATCCTTCAGCTCAATGGCGTTTCCGCTGCCAATAGAGATGGCGGAAATGCTGCCGCCCGCAAGTGTGATCTTGCTCGCGGCGAGGGTCACTTTCGTTCCGCCAGCGGTCAGGGTTCCCTGCGATGCCTTGAGTGATCCCGTAAGTTCAAGATTCGAGAAATTCTCGAGTGTGCCCCCAAGGGTTGTAAGATCAAGGGTCGTGCTCTGCGTGAGCGAGCCGCCCGAAATATTGAAGGTAGTGTTCGTGGTGCCGAAATTGAGAACGCCCGTGATCGAGCCGCCGCTCATCGCAAATGATCCGGTGGAATCTGCGCCTATTCTTCTGATCGCGTCCTTTCCCGCCGCCGTTGCGATAACGGCGTTTCCGCTGACGGAAATAGCAAGATTCGTTCCTCCGTTTGCGTAAATGCAAACGCCGTCTGCCTCAAGTCTTCCGCCCGTGAGATTGACAGTTGCGTCGTTTTTGCCGTTTACGTTTACGATGCATTTATCCGTTGCGGTGTTTTCAACCGTTCCGCCTGAAACATTGAGCGTGACGCCATCTCCCTCAAATCTCAAAAGACCGTCGCACGGAGAGGTGACGGTTCCGCCCGATATGTTGGTGGTGGACGAGGCGTACATTCTGACCGCGAAGCGACTTGCCTCGATCCTGCCGCCCTCAACGTTAAGCGTTCCGCTGTTGGAAACCGCAGCTGGGTAGCTTGACGCCATTGTGGATCTTATGATCGCCGAATCGCGAAGCGTAACGGTTACACCCGCGGGAATGGTGACGACGTTGGTGTCGGCATCGGACGAAATAACGCTGCTTCCGCTGATTATGATCTCTCTCGGACCCGAGTCCTTCTGCGTGCAGCTCACAGCGCTGTAACTCGTTATGGTCGTATCCTTTATTTCAACCGTGCCTTTAAGGTAAGACACGTTAAGTCTGCCGTTTAACGTAACTCCGTTCAAGGTCGCCTTACCTGCGTCGCCCGAAACGGAAAGCGTAAACAGATTTCCGTTGAACGGTCCCGTGACCTCGAGCTGATTGCTTGACGTGACCTGCATCGTGTGCTGGCCACCGTATACGGTGGAAACACCGTCAAGAACTACTTTCGCGTTTCCTGCGGTGACGTTGATTCCCTTATGTGACGAGGAGTTGAGCACGACGTTGTTGAGCTCGACCGTGCAGTTGGCAAAATTAAGTGCTGCATCGTTTCTTGAGTTTATGGTAAAGTCGCTGATTATGACATCACCGGGGTTCGTTCCCGTTCCTGCACCTTTTATGACTGTGGCATTGCTGCCGTTGTCATAAGCTGCCGTATTGAAGTTATAGACAGAGCCGTTGCCTTCGAGATATGCCTTTTTATCCTTTGCAACGTAGAAGCCGATTCCTTGGCCGTTTCTCTCAAGGCTTATCTGCGTATCTGCCTTAAATACGAGCCAAATATAATTGCCTGCCTCGGCTTTTGACTTCGTAACGTTATCGTTCGAATCGGCAAGCAGCTTCGTCAGCATTTCCGATTTCTTTATAGCAATGCTGTTTTCGGCAGGCACTGCGGCGAAATTGTCCTCGGTATGCCAATATACCGTTACGACGACGTCGTCATCGCCCGCCTCGGTCGCTGCCGATGCCGGAAGCGCCATTGCTGCGAATATTAGCGTGAAAACGGCTACGACCGTTATCACAGTCAAAATAAGGGAAAGCTTTTTCTTCATGATGAAACCTCTTGCCTTTCTTTTCGTACTTTTACAGTTGGGAAAACCGCATTTCGGTGCGATTTTTCCCCGTATATATATTGCCGTATATAGCGACACTTATAGTTATACTCATTTTACCATACAAAGCGCCTTTTGTCAACGTTTTTTTGTAAGTCTTTCACAAAACATACCGTAATTATTGACTTTTTTTCGTTTATGTGTTATTATTTCAAGGGAAAGCCGACCGGCTTAACATATATTTTGAAAAGTTGAGGTAATTTACATGTCGATAATAAGAAAATTCGCCGAGCCGCTGGGGTTTGATACGCGCGCGATCAAGGAGCTGACCGATTGCTATGAAAAGATACTTGCCGCCCCCGGTGCGCTTGATATAATATATGAAGCACAGGAGCTGCTTTTCCTCAAAGAGGGCACCGATTTTCACGCGGCGCTTTCGCCGATATACGAAAAGGTCGATGCATCTCCCTATGAGATCGACATGGTCTTTCTTTTGCTCTCTCTCCCTTCCCTGAAATATATATACCGCGCCCGCGGCTATTCTGACGAGCTTTTTTATCGGACGATGCGCGATCTTCTCTACAAGCTTAACGAATGCCGCGACGTATACGGCATCAGCGGAACGTTCGTTGCGCATTGGAACCAAAAATTCTTTACCTGTGAGCGCTTTGCGCTTGGCAGACTTCAATTTGAAACGCGCGCGTACCCGATCAAGGAGCCCTTCCGCGACATATATAAGCCCGGTGACACCGTTATCGGCTGCCATATCCCGTCGTGCGGTCCTCTTACCGAGGAGGCTGTGCTCGATTCGCTCAAACAGGCATACGAATTCTTCTCCGACCGCTTGATAGACGGTAAGCTCTACGTTTACTGCCATTCTTGGCTTATGTATCCGCCCTATATCGGCACGGTTTTCTCCGAGGGCTCGAATACATACAAATTCGCAAAGCTTTTTGAGCTTATAAAGACAGAGGAAGACGAAAACTACGGGGATTATTTCCGCGTTTTCAACCGCATGTTCAAGCCCGAGGAGCTTGCCGACGCGCCCGATGATACGGGTCTTCGCCGCCGCCTGAAAAAATTTTTGCTTGACGGCAACAAGATGGGCGAGGCATACGGCTTTATCGAATTTGACGGAGAAAAGGTCTTGACCGTACAAAAATGAGCAAAGAGAAAAAACACGCCCTGCCGAATTACACGCTCGGCGAGGAGCTTTTCAACATGATCTCCCATATTGCCGGCGCTTTTCTCGGCATCGTCGTCATCACCATGTGCGTGGCGCGCGCCGCCGTGCTCGGCAATATTTTCGGCATCGTCGGCTCTGCCGTATACGGCGGATCCATGATCATTTTATATACGATGTCAAGCGTCTATCACGGCCTGCCGAAAAACGCGATAAAAAAGGTCTTTCGCGTGCTCGATCACTGCACGATCTACTTTCTTATTGCCGGAACCTATACCCCCATCGCGCTTTCTGCCATTTTAAGAACGAACGCTGTTGCGGGCTGGGTCGTTTTCGGTCTTCAATGGGGCTTGACGGCGCTCGCCGTTACCCTCACGGCGGTTGACATGAAAAAATTTTTCCCGTTTTCAATGGCTTGCTATATAATTCAGGGCTGGTGCATTATCGCCGCCCCGCAGCTCGCCGTTGAGGCCTTGACGCTGCCCGGATTCCTTCTTGTTCTTATCGGCGGGATCCTTTACACTATCGGCGCGATACTCTACGGCGTCGGCAAAAAGATAAAATATATGCACAGCGTTTTCCACCTCTTTGTTTTCGCCGGAAGCCTTGTGCAGTTCCTCGGCGTTTACGGCTATGCTTTGTGAGCTTTGTCCGCGCAAATGCGGGATTGACAGAGGCGCGGGCGAGCTCGGCTTTTGCGGCGTGGGGGACGAATTCAAGATCGCGCGCGCCGCGCCCCATATGTGGGAAGAGCCCGTCATTTCGGGGCAGAACGGCTCGGGCGCGATCTTTTTTTCGGGCTGCTCCTTGCGCTGCGTCTTTTGCCAAAACAAAAAGATCAGCCACAGTGCGTACGGCCGTACCGTGACCGATGCGGAGCTTGAAAGGCTCATTTTCGAGCTGGTCGACGCCGATGTTCACAACATAAATTTCGTGACGGCGACGCATTATACCGACCGCCTTGTTCCCCTGCTCGAAAGGATCAAGCCCTCACTTCCCGTTCCGATCGTTTGGAACTCCTCGGGATACGAGCGAGTAAGCACGCTTTCCCGTCTTGACGGGCTCGTTGATATCTATCTGCCAGACCTCAAATATTTTGACCCCGAGCTTTCGAAATGCTATTCCTCCGCACCCGATTATTTCCCCGTTGCCATCGGGGCGATAAAGGAGATGTGCCGTCAGGTCGGCGCGGCGGTCACCGAAAACGGCATTATGAAAAAGGGCGTCATCGTGCGCCACCTCGTTTTGCCCGGCTGCCGAAAGGACAGCCTGCGCTTGCTTGACGAGCTTGCCGCCGCGGTCGAAAAAAACGGTATCCTTCTTTCCCTTATGAGCCAATACACGCCCGAATTTTTGGGCGAAGACGAATGTGAATATAAAAATCTCACTCGCCGCGTGACGCGCTTTGAATACGAAAGCGTGCTCGCGCGCGCAGCCGAGCTGGGCTTTGAAGGCTTTTCGCAGGACAGATCCTCGGCAACGGCGAAATACACCCCCGAATTCTTCGGCTGCCCGTAATATCTCATTGAACAAGAAACGCGGCATACCTCGAAAAAGGTATGCCGCGTTTCTCATTTTATTCAAGCTCGAAAGCTCCCGTATACAGTTTATAATAAGTTCCCTTTTCTTCTATGAGCTTTTCGTGGCTGCCGCGCTCGATGATCCTTCCGTGATCGAGCACCATTATAACGTCCGAATTCTTGACTGTCGACAGTCGGTGCGCGATGACGAACACCGTTCTGCCCTCCATCAGCTTATCCATACCCGCCTGAACGATCGCCTCGGTGCGCGTATCAATCGAGCTCGTTGCCTCGTCGAGTATCATGACGGGCGGATCGGCGACTGCCGCGCGCGCGATCGCTATAAGCTGGCGCTGACCCTGCGAAAGGTTCGCTCCGTTGCCCGTGAGCATAGTATCGTACCCCTCCGGCAATCTGACTATAAATCCGTCGGCACCTGCGAGCTTCGCTGCCGCGATGCACTCCTCGTCGCTCGCGTCAAGGCGTCCGTAGCGGATATTATCCATGACCGTTCCGGTGAAAAGGTTTGTATCCTGAAGCACGATGCCGAGCGAACGGCGCAGATCGTCCTTCTTTATCTTGTTGATATTTATGCCGTCGTATCGGATCTTTCCGTCGGCTATATCGTAAAAGCGGTTGATAAGGTTCGTGATCGTTGTCTTGCCCGCGCCCGTTGCGCCGACAAACGCGACCTTCTGCCCGGGCTCTGCATAAACGCTGACCCCGTGAAGCACCTCTTTGCCTTCAACGTACGCAAAATCGACATCGAGAAGGCGCACGTCGCCGCGAAGCGGCGTATAGGTGAGCGTTCCGTCCCCGTGCGGGTGCTTCCACGCCCATGCGTGCGTGCGCTCCGCCGTTTCGACAAGCTCTCCGTCCTCGCGCTCCTCAACGTTTACAAGAGTGACGTATCCGTCGTCCGCCTCGGGCTCTTCGTCCATAAGCGTGAAAAGTCGCTCAGCGCCCGCCAAGCCCATAACTATCGCGTTGAACTGCTGGGAAAGCTGGTTGACGTTACCCGTGAACTGCTTGGTCATATTGAGGAACGGCACGGCGACCGAGATCGACAGCACCGCCATGGCAGGGTCGCGCGAAAGGCACAGATTCGGCACGCCCGTGATGATGAAGATACCGCCCGCGATCGCCATTATAACGTAAAGAATATTACCTATATTGTTGATGATCGGACCCATCATGTTCGCATACGCGTGTGCGCGGCGGCTGTCCTCGTAAAGCTCCTCGTTGATCTTATCGAAATCATCGACCGCCTCGTTTTCGTGGCAGAACACCTTTATGACCTTCTGTCCGTTCATCATCTCCTGAACGTAGCCCTCGGTCCGACCCATCGCCTTTTGCTGGCGAATGAAGTATTTTGCTGAGCCGCCGCCGACCTTTTTCGAAACGAATATCATGCCGATAACGCCCGCAAAAACGATGAGGGTCATATAAATGCTGAAATACAGCATGATGCCGACGACGCACAAAACTATCGTGCCCGCCTGAATTATCGACGGCAGAGCCTGTGATACGAGCTGGCGCAGAGTGTCGATATCGTTCGTATAATGGCTCATGATATCGCCGTGCTTATGCGTGTCGAAATATTTTATCGGCAGATTCTGCATTTTATCAAACATCTCGCGGCGCATCTTGCAAAGGAAGCCCTGCGTGATATACGCCATGAGCTGAGTTTGCGCCGTGATCGCGCAAAACGACAAGGTGTAAAGCGAGGCGAGCAGCACCATAAGCGGAATTATACTCTCGGACGCCGCCTCCCAGCCGATATTGTTAAGCTGTGCGTATTCTATCTGCTCAAAGACCCGCTGCATAAAAAGGCTCGGCAAAGTCGCGCAGGCTGCGGAAAAGAGGATACAAACGATGACGATCGGCATGAGGGCGGGGTAAAATTTAAAAAGAAGTTTGACCGTTCTGCCAAGCGCCCTTACGTTTATCTTGCGTTTCATCGGAGGCATTTTCCCTTTATTCATTATCCTTGCCTCCTGTCTGCTGCTCGTACACCTCGCGGTATATCTCGCTTGTATTTATCAGCTCCTCGTGCCGTCCGAGTCCGACAATCTTGCCGCCGTCGAGCACGATTATCATATCCGCGTCCTGAACGGACGCAATACGCTGAGCTATTATTATCTTCGTGGTTTCGGGTATATATTTTTTGAACCCTGCGCGTATCAGCGCGTCGGTCTGCATATCGACGGCGCTCGTTGAGTCGTCAAGTATCAGGATCTTCGGCTTTTTGAGAAGCGCGCGGGCGATGCAAAGTCTTTGCTTTTGTCCACCCGAAACGTTCGTGCCGCCCTGCTCGATGAACGTGTCGTATCCGTTCTCTCGGCTGCTCACGAAATCGTGCGCCTGCGAAAGCTTGCAGGCCTCAATTATCTCCTCGTCCGTGGCGTTCGGATTTCCCCAGCGCAGATTTTCCTTTATCGTGCCCGAAAACAGCATATTCTTTTGGAGCACCATTGATACAGCATCTCGCAAACTACGAAGATCATATTCGCGCACGTCAATACCGCCGACACGAACAACGCCCTCCGTTGCATCGTAAAGACGCGGAATAAGCTGAACGAGCGTGGTCTTCGACGAGCCCGTGCCGCCGATGATACCGACGGTCATGCCCGATCTTATATGAAGATCAATATCCGAAAGCGCGCGTTTTTTCGCCTTTTTCGAGTATTTGAAGCTGACACCCTCGAAATCTATCGAGCCGTCCGCCACCTCTTTCACCCCGTTTTCGGGGCTCTCGATCGTCGGTTCTTCGTCAAGCACCTCGGTGATACGCTTGACGGATTCCGCCGACATTGTGAGCATAACGTATATCATCGAAAGCATCATAAGCGACATGAGTATCTGCATGCCGTACGTCAGCATTGCCGACAGCTGACCGACGTCTATGTCAGCACCCGTGCCCGAAATGACGAGATATGAGCCGAACGTGAGCACGAATATCATATTAAAATACAGGCATATCTGCATAAGCGGCGTGTTCAGCGCAACTATGCGCTCAGCCTTCGTGAAATCGCGGCGTATCTGCTCCGATGCCGTGCCGAATTTCTCGCGCTCGTGCTCCTCACGCGAAAAGCCCTTGACGACCCTTGCGCCGCGCACGTTTTCCTCGATCGACTCGTTTAAGCGGTCGTATTTCTTGAAAACTCGGCGGAAAGCGGGCATTGCGAATTTTGCGATGAGCAAAAGACCGCATATCAGCACGGGAACGATGACAACGAAGGTCGTTGCGAGCGCGCCGCCCATGATATACGCCATGGTGATCGAAAAGATGAACATAAGAGGCGAACGGATCGCCGTTCTTATCAGCATCATATAAGACATCTGAACGTTTCCTATATCCGTTGTCAAGCGGGTGACGAGCGATGCCGTTGAAAATTTGTCTATATTCTCAAACGAATAGGTCTGCACGCGGCGAAAAACGTCTGCGCGTATGTTTTTCGCAAAGCCCGCGCTCGCCTTGGCGCAGGTCAGTCCCGCCGCACCGCCGAAGCTCAGCGACACGATCGCCATCAAAACGAGTATTCCCCCCGTTGTGAGCAGCTCGGGCATTGTTGCCCCCGTTTTGATCTTGTTCACAAGATCTGCGGTTATAAATGGGATCAGCACCTCAATTATGACCTCGCCGATAATAAATATCAGCGTCAGAATCGACGGAAGCTTATATTCCCTTACGCATTTTAAAAGCTTTTTGAAATTTGCCATTTATTTCTCCTTGCTCATGTTCTCTATCATTCGGTCAAAATAACCGCGGAGCGTTTCAAGCTCCGTGTCGCTGAAGCCCTCGGTGAGCTTTTTCTCCGTTCGCTCGGCATCGGCGTCCATCATTGAAACGATCTCGCGCGATCTCTCGGTCAGGATCAGCTGCTTCAACCGCGCATCGTGCTCTGCCGAGCCCCGCTCGATAAATCCCTTTTTCTCCATTAAGATCACGACCTTTGACGCCGTTGACCGCGTGATCCCGAATTCGCGTTCAAGATCTCGCTGATATACGGGTCTTCCCCCGTTTCGCGCGATATAGCCGATAATGCGTCCGTTCGTGCCCGTCAGCTCGTCGATCTTCTTTTTCGTGCAGGAATTATCGATGTGCCTCCGCACAAGATTTCCGAGCACGCGCAGCCTGCCTCCGATGCGCTTATTCTGCTCTGCCAAGCTATCACCTCTTAAATCAAATTTGTCCACCGTCGTACAATTTACTATTGAATTATACTCATATTTTTGCCGGGTGTCAATAGAATAAATCATTTGTTTACAATTAGTTAAAAGATCCCGAAAACCGTATAAAAAAGGGCAGAAAGCGTAGAAGCTCTCTGCCCTTACGGCGTTTTTTATGCGTTGACCGAACGGCGGTATTTCTCCGCCTCCCAGTTGTTTATAAAATCAACCTCTTTTTCGTTCATCGTGGCGACCTTGAGATTCGCTGCCTTTATCGCGGTGACAACGTAAAGATACGCTGCAAGCGTTTCCTCAAGCGTCGTTGCCTTTTTGATATCGGCGTTATAACGCACCTCTGCGCCCGAAACGACCATCGTGTTCGGAGAATGGGCAAGCACGTTGTTGAGATACACCAGCTGATCGGGATAAAGCGGCGTTTTATCGAGCATTTCCTTGTCGATCTTATTCTTCTCGGCAAAAGCGCGCACCAGCGGCGTTTCGGACACAAAACCGCCCTCTACCGCGCCGAGCTTGACCTCTCTGAAATTATCCTCAAGTCCGAAAAACTCTCGGATTGTTTCATTGACCTCGGTATTTATGCTCTTGACCCTGTCAATATAATCTCCCGTGACGACAAGACCGTGGTTCTTCATAAAGATGACCTCGGGATATTTGCCCGTTTTCTCTATATAGTCCTCGATCTTTTTCTTCATTGCGAGCGTCAGCTCAAAGCCGGGATTGATATAAGGCAGGAAAATAAATCCGAAATCCTTATCCGAAAACAGCTTTTCGGCGAGTTTTTCGCCCTCCTCGGCGCAAGCAAGTATATTTGCGTATACCGAGTGGGTGTGAACGACGTATTTTTTGAGTATTGCATGGAAGCCGACCTCAACGCTGGGGCGAAGGGTCTCCATTCCCGAGATCGCTATGACCGAATCGCGCGATACCTCGGCGCTTTCCTTTTCGTAATCCTTTTTTTGCGAAAGATCCACGCTCTCATAGTAGCTCTTTATCTTGTTTCTGTCCACTGCCACGAAAGCTGTTCTTTCGTCTATGTCCACCAAGCGGTAGCCCGATGCCTTTATCAGCATCTTCGAGCCACCGTCAAATTTGACGGACGTATTTCCGCCACCGCCCTGGGTGTAATCCGCGCGGTCGCCCGCATACTGCGAAATGTTTATAAGATCAAGTACCGAATCTCTCATTTCTTCCTCCGATTATTTAAGATTGAATGCATTGTTGATGTCCTCGACCTCTTTGTCGCTGATCATCACTATATCTCCTATGAGCTTTGCGTGAATTATCGTGTTTGCGGTGAACTCTGCGACTTCAAGGCGGTCAAACGCGTTGATGAGCGATGTGCCCGTGCTGATAACGCAATCGTTATCAACAAGCACGACGGGTGACGACGGGGAGATCATATCCGAGATCCTCTGAGGATCGACGGTGTTCGTTCCGAAAGGAACTCTGCCGATATCTCTCATTGCGATATAGGATTCGGGAATGGTGCGGCTGTCTATCGGCGTGTGAGTTACTCCGAACGCCATTAAGTGCTTCGGGTGAGCGATCGTGATCGCGTTCACCTCGGGGTGCTGATCGTATATCATCTTGTGAAGATTGACAGAACGGCTCGGACGCTTTCCTGCCTCTCTCCAACCGTGCTCGATCCTGACTATGTCCTCGGGCTCTATGTATTTTCTGTCAACACCGTACGGTGTGATGAGGAACGAATTTTCATCAAGGCGGACGGAGAACGTTCCCTGCGTGCTCGTGAACAGGCCCTGATCGTACGAACGGTGGATCAAGGTGCACATTTCCTTGCGAAGTCTTCTCTCCTCCGAGCTGTATGTCGAGGGAATGAACTCGCCGAGCGTTACCTTGCCCTTTCTCGAATTGATCTCGATCTGCTCAGTGGTAAGAGGATCTGCCTTGCCGAGGATAGATGCCGTTATGCTGATATCGGCGGCAAAGTTGAGCGTTTCAAAGCGCTTGAACGCAGTGAAAAGGTTATCGGCGCAGGTGATAACGCCGTGATTCTCCATAACGACGACATTAAGTCCCTCTTTGATCTTTTCAACTATTCTCTGTGCCAAAAGATCGCTTCCGGGAACCTCGTATTTTGCGATACCGACCTCACCGCAGACCTGATACGGCGTTGGAATTATATCAACGTCGGGGATCTCGCGAATAAGGCTGTAGCTGACGAGTGCCGGCGGGTGTGCGTGCAGAACAGCGGATACGTCCGAGCGCGTTTCGTACACCAATTTATGGAACGGCAGCTCAACTGACGGCTTGTGCTTGCCGATGACCGTGCCGTCGGGCAGGACCTTACAAATATCGCCGGGGGTCAAAGAGCCCTTGTCGATACCCGAGGGCGTGATCCAGATATTTCCCTCGCTGTCAAGAATGGAGAGATTTCCGCCCGATGTCGTTGTCAATCCCTTCTGGTAAACTCTGTTGATGAGCAGAACTATCTGTTCTGCGGGGTGCATTAAATTGAAATTCA
Source organism: Oscillospiraceae bacterium (assembly GCA_015064095.1). GTDB lineage: Bacteria > Bacillota > Clostridia > Oscillospirales > CAG-272 > RGIG3994. The sequence continues at coordinate 12,535 of SVSW01000031.1, forward strand.
TTTTGTTTCTCCCGGGTTGTTAAGCTTTCAATTTTATATTGTTTTTGCGCCGATCAGGGCGTATTTTTTTACTCTCTTATAAAGATCCGGCTCCTCTGCAACTGTGCGCGGGGCAAACATTCCGTATTCCTCTCCCTTTTCCGTCGAGATCGCCTCGTGGCCGATCAGCGCCCAGGTGGCATCGATCAAATTCGCGAATTCGGGCTTTGCAAGAGCCTTGCAGGCGAATATCTGACGCGAGGAGTTTATATCCTCTCCGCTGATCTCGAAAAGCTCGTTTTCGCGGCAAAGCGCGCGAAGCCTCTCGAGCTGCTCCGGAGTGTTTCTCGTCGGCATATACGCGATCGCCAAGATTCCGAGCTTTTTGAGCTCCGCTATCAGCTCGGGCAAAAACGCGTCCTCGAATTTCTGTGCCTTTTTATCGCCCGTCACGCTCTCGCCGACGTCGCCGAGATACGCATAAGCCGTTATCGCGCCGAATTCATGTGCCTTTTTGACGAAATCCTCCGCCGTCGGCAATTCCTCGTCGGCATCGATATAGAAAAATCCCGTATCTGCTTTGAGAACGCCCAAAAGATCGTAAAGGAAATGCGGATTTTCGGGATCGAGCAGATAGGCGCGTACCTTTCCTGAAACTGCGAGCCCAAGATCCTCGGTCAAAAATGCGATCAGCTCCTCGCTTCTGCCAAAGCGCTCCGCGAGCTTCCCTGCCAGCGCAAAGAGCAGATGGCGCTCCGTTACGCTGCCGCCGTCCTTCGCCTCGGATATCGGCAAAACGTCGCGCTCAAAATCAAGCTCGATGCCGAATTTGCCGAACTTTTCCGAGATAAGACGGCACATTTTTTCATCGCGCTCGTATCTCTTTTGACGGAACGGTTCAAGATATGCGTTGAATTTATCGACGTTTTGCGCCGGCACGCCGTGCGCCGCCATATAAAAGCAGTTTGCCTGATCGGGGTGGTTCATATTGCCGAAGCCTTTGTCAAATTTCACCCTGACCTCAACTCCGCAGGTCGCGCCGATGCCGAGAATACGGCATGCCTTTCGGAACTCATCACAGCCCGAAAGGCTGTCGTGGTCCATAATACCCGCGCTCGTCAAGCCCGAAAGATACGCCATGTACGCCGCCTTTGTGGGCGAGTACGGCGAAAACGAATAAATGGTATGTATATGGTTGTTTGCGTCGTTATGCCTTTTTTCGGGCTTTTCGGTTTCCTTTTCTACGATCTCCCGAAGCGCCGCGAGCCTCTGCTCTTTTTCGGGCGCGTTAAGTCTTTCTATAAGCTCTTTCATGATTATATCCTCTTTGCGTTTGCAAGTAAATACTTTTCCGCCTCGGTCGACCAAATTCCGTTGTTTCTCTCGCAAATTTCAGCAAGATCGGCAAACATCTTATCCGTCTTTCCGAGCTCCGCGAAATCTGAAATAGCCGTCATCGGCATGGAGATGTGCGTGTAGACCAGCTTCTTTCCTCCCTTGATCGAGGGCAGGTTGAGCGTTGTGTCTATTGCGCTGTCAAGACCGCCGACGTGGGTGATCATCATTGCGGGGTTGATCTTTCCGTCCGATATCAGCTTGATAGCCTCGACCATGTCGTTCGTGTTTCCGCCGGACGTACCCGTTATTCTGTGGAACGAATAGTGAACGTCGAAGAAATTGAATTTCGCTTTAAAGCCGCTGTCCGTCGGGCCTGCAAAGAAATTCAGGCAGCCGTCCGTTGCGAGGAGCGCATCTCCCTGCTCGACGAGGGCTGCAACGGGCGCGTAAACGAAAACGTCATCATATCCGCGGCCGCCGTTGAGGCTCTTTATGTACTCGACGGGATCCTCGACCTCCGAGGTGTTGACGTATACGAGCTTGACGCCGTTGCGCTCTGCTTCCTCGGGGGTAAGTATCGTTTTTGCGCGCTCGATACGCGCGCTGTCTATATCCGTCACGACCAAAAGCGACGGACGGCGGTCACAGTGAATGGCGTAATCGATGCAGCCAAGACCCATAGGTCCGACGCCTGCGAGGATCGCCGCAGCACCGCCCTCTTTTATTCCCATGATATGGGCGTGATTTGCGTAATCGCTGTGATAATTTTCGTGGAATCCGGCTATGATGCAGGACATGGGCTCTGAAAGCGAGACCTTGAAATATGCATCGCTCTCGTGCGTGATAAGGCAGCCGCACTCCATGACCTCGTTCGGGATCACGACGTACGTTGCGTTGCCGCCGATATATTCGTATGAATATCCGGGCGCGCCGAGTCCGTTCTCCTTCGGCTTATAGTTCAGCGCCGGCTGAACTCCGAACCTCTGCCCGACCTTGAAATCGTTTTGCCACTTTTCACCGACCTGCACGATCTCGCCGCAAAATTCGTGCCCGACGATCGTTGGGTGCGTGGCGCAATTCGAAGGAACGCGCTTGTGATCGGGGCCGAGCTCCGCCGCCTTGTGCGTGCTCATGCATATGCTGTCCGAAACTATCTTTGCCAGAATTTCGTCCCGTCCGATCTCGGGAAGCTCGAACTCCTCAAGCCGAAGATCGTTTTTGCCGTAAAGTCGTACTGCTTTTGTTTTCATAACGTGACCCTTTCTATCGGTTTTATTCATCGCCTTATATAATAACATATATTTTCCAAATATACAAGAGAAAAAATTTAAATAAATAAAAAATCGGCAAGCTTCTGACGAGGCTTGCCAATTTTTGGCGGAGAAGACGAGGATCGAACTCGTGCGCCGGTTGCCCGACCTAACAGTTTAGCAAACTGCCCCCTTGACCCCTTGGGTACTTCTCCGTAGCCTTATTATTATAACCAACTTGTTCCCCTTTGTCAAGCCTTTTTTGAAATAAAAACTCGCTCTTGACGAAATCCCTTCCGTTTGCTATAATAAATCGTAACAAAAAGAAGATAAGGAAGATCTTTATGAGCGATATTTTTGATATTTCACTTGCCCCGTCGGGCAAAAGCAAAATAGATTGGGTGCGCTCCTATATGCCCATTCTGAACAGCATCAAGGAGCGTTTTGAGATCGAAAAGCCTTTTGACGGCCTCAAAATTTCGATGTCTATCCACCTTGAAGCTAAGACTGCATACCTTGCCAAAACCCTCGCCGCCGGCGGTGCGACCGTGCACGTTACGGGCTGCAATCCGCTTTCAACTCAGGACGACGTTGCCGCGGCCTTGGCAAAAGAGGGTTTTTGCGTACACGCACGTCACGGAGTGTCGGCAGAGGGCTATGAGGCGCATCTGCGCGCAACGCTCGCACAGTGTCCCGATCTCATAATCGACGACGGCGGAGATTTTACCTACCTGCTCCACGGCGAGTGTCGCGAGCTCGGCAAAAACCTCATCGGCGGCTGCGAGGAAACGACAACGGGTATCCACCGTCTACGCTCGCGCGAGGCTCGCGGTGAGCTTGATTACACCATGATCGACGTCAACGATGCCGACTGCAAACACCTTTTCGACAACCGCTACGGCACGGGGCAGTCCACGCTTGACGGTATTATGAACACAACTAATCTTATAATCGCAGGCAAGACCGTCGTCGTCGCGGGCTACGGCTGGTGCGGTCGCGGTATCGCAATGCGCGCAAAGGGCATGGGTGCCGTCGTGATCGTCACCGAGGTCGATCCCGTCAAGGC